>NZ_JBSFOK010000021.1:0-131721 GCF_053587635.1 Streptomyces sp. NPDC003635
ATGGCGGGGGAGTCGACCCTCGCGGAGTGGGCGGGCAAGTCGGCGGAGGTGTTCAAGGAGGACTTCGCCGATGTCCCGAAGAACCTCAGGAAGCTCAAGAAGTCGTACGAGTTGTGCGGTGACGCTCTGGCCGATTACTGGCCGAAGCTGGAGCGGGCGCAGGCGTTGGCGGACCGGGCGCTGGCGCGGGGGCGTGAGGCGCAGTCGGATCTTTCCTCGGCCAAGTCGCGTCTCTCCAGTGCTGATTCGTGGGTGACGCGAGCCGGCAAGGAAGCCGACAAGTACAAGGACGACCCGACGGGGAGCAAGTCGGCTGAGAAGCCGGATGAGGCGAAGGTCCGGGCGGCGACGCGGGATGTGCGGAACGCGGAGTCGGCGCAGTCGAACGCCCGGGGCGATGTCGCGGACGCGCAGGGTGCGCTGGACGCGGCGAAGAAGATGGCCGAGGACGCGCGGAAGATGCGCGAGGAGGCCGCCCGGACGGCGAAGTCGAAGATCGACGAAGCCTCCGACGCGGGGATCCAGAACCGGTCGTGGTGGGAGGACATCGGCGACTGGTTCGTGGACAACTGGGACACCATCGTCGCGGTGGCCAAGGTGGTGGTCGCGGTGGTGGGGATCATCGCGATGATCATCGGTGGTCCGATCCTCGCGGCGATCGTGCTGGTCGCGGCGTTGGTCCTGCTCGCGGACACGCTCTACAAATATTCCCAGGGCCGGGCTTCCCTATGGGATGTGGCCTTCGCGGCGCTCGAGTGCATACCCGGTGTGAAGGGCATCACCACGCTCGGCAGGCTCGCCAAGGGCGCCAAGGAACTCGGCAAGCTGGGTCTCAAGGGCCTGGCCAAGGGCTTGGGCAAGGGTCTGCGCCGGGAGGCCGACGACGCCGTCGGGCACAGCAAGCCCCCCAAGGGTCGCTGCAAGAACGGCGACCCCATCGACATGATCTCCGGCGACATGCTGATGGAGGAGCGGGACGTCGACCTGCCGGGCCTGCTCCCGCTGGTCCTGCGCCGTACGCACCTCTCCTCGTACCCGTACGGCCGTTTCTTCGGCCCGTCCTGGGCCTCCACTCTGGACGAACGCCTGGAACTGGACGACGAGGGAGCCGTCTTCGCCACGGAGGACGGCATGCTGCTCTTCTACCCGGTGCCGACCCCGGGCACCTCGGTCCTGCCCCTGGAAGGCCCACGCCTGACGCTCGACTGGGACGGCGCCCCCGGGGCCCCCGTCCGGATCACCGACCCGCTCAGCGGCATCACACGCCACTTCGCCCCGCGCAGGAAGCCGGCGGCAACCGACGAGGCGTTCACCCTCCCCCTCGCCGCGATCACGGACCGCAACGGCCTGCGTATCGACTTCGACCGCGACGACGACGGCACGCCGGTCGCCGTACGGGATGCGGCGGGACGCCACCTGTACGTCGACACCGCCGACGGTCGCGTCACCGCACTGCGCCTCCGCAACCCGCAGGACGGCCCCGACGGGACGGTCCTCAGGCGCTTCGGCTACGACGCCGAGGGCAACCTCAGCGACATCCACGACTCCAGTGGTCTGCCCCGGAAACTGACGTACGACGCCCGCGCCCGCATCACCTCGTGGACCGACCGCAACGGCTACTCCTACCGCTTCACCTACGACGCCCTGGACCGCTGCATCGCCGGCGAGGGCGACGACGGCAGCCTCTCCTGCACGGTCGAGTACGACAGCGAGAACCAGGAGACGCGCTACACCGACGCACTCGGGAACACGACGACGTACCGCTACAACGCCCTGCTCCAACTCGTGGCCCAGAGCGACCCCCTCGGCCACACGACCTTCTCCGAGTGGGACCGCTACAACCGTCTGCTCGCCCGCACGGACGCGCTGGGGCGGACCACACGTTACGAGTACGACGAGCAGGGGGCGCCCACTGCTGTCATCCGGCCCGACGGCAGCCGAGAGGAGGCGCGGAACAACGCTCACGGTCAACCGCTGTCGGTGACGCAAGCCGACGGCCACGTCTGGCATATGGAGTACGACGCCCGTGGGAACCTGGTCACGGAGACGGACCCCGTGGGTGGCAGTGTCACCTACTCCTACAACGAGATCGGCGCCCTCACCGCGGTGACAGACGCCGCCGGGCGCACCGCGCGGCTGGAGCCCGACGGCGCGGGACTGCCAGTGGCGGCCACCGACGCGGAGGGCTGGACGACCCGGTACGAGCGCGACGCGTTCGGCAGGGTCACCGCGCAGGCCGGCCCGGACGGGGCCGTGACCCGGCTCGGCTGGACGGCGGAAGGCCGTCCGAGCTGGCGCACCCTGCCGGACGGGACCACGCAACGGCGCGTTTACGACGGGGAAGGAAACCTCGTCGAGCACAGCGACGGGCACGGGCGGACGGTGCGCTTCGAGTACGGCGCTTTCGACCTGCTCGTGGCCCGACACGATCCCGACGGGTCGCGGGTGGAGTTCGCGTACGACGGCCAGCTCCGCCTCACGTCGGTCACCAACCAGCATGGCGCGACCTGGACGTACGCCTACGACGCCGCTGGACGCCTCGTGCGCGAGCAGGACTACGGGGGCCGGGTACAGAGTTATCAGTTCGACGCCGCAGGGCGTCTCGTCGGCCAGGCCAACGGCGCGGGCGAGTGCATCGCGTACGTGCGCGACGACCTGGGCAATGTCACGGAGCACCGCACGCCGGAGGCGGTGACGACGTACGTCTACGACGCCGTCGGCCACCTGCGCCGTGTGAGCGGTGGCGGGGCCGAGTTGACCTACGAGCGGGACGCCCGTGGCCGGATCCTCGCGGAAACCTGCAACGGACTCACCGTACGCTCCGCTTACGACTTGCTCGGCAGGCGTACGCGTCGTATCACCCCCTCGAACGCCGAGAGTGCCTGGGAGTACGACGGCCGCGACAGGCCTGTGCTGTTGCGCACGGCGGGGCGGACCGTCACCTTCGCGTACGACGGCTCCGGGCGGGAGACCGAGCGCCGGATCGGTGCGGTGGTCCTGAACCAGGCCTGGGACGCGGGCGGCAGGCTCCAAGCGCAGACTGTGGCCGTGGGCTCCGCGGGCGCCGATGTGGGCACGGAGCTCGTGAGGCGAATTCAGCACCGTTCTTACCGTTACCAGCAGGACGGCACTGTCGCCGCGATCAGCGACCTGCTCAACGGTGACCGCGCCTTCGACAGTGACGACATGGGACGGGTAACGGGCGTACGGGCTGCGTCCTGGACCGAGCGCTATGCCTACGACGCTGCCGGCAACCTCACAGAAGGCGAGTGGCACAGCGACACGGCCGTTCATCCTCAGGCGGCTTCGGCGACGGTCGGTTCGGTCGGCGTCGTCGGCCACATCACTTACGAACACGATGCCCAGGGCCGCGTGGTGGTCAGGCGTAAGAAGCGCCTGTCCCGCAAGCCCGATGTGTGGCGCTACAGCTGGGACAGCCAGGACCGACTCGTCGGCGTCATCACGCCCGACGGCACTCGATGGGTTTATCAGTACGACCCCTTCGGCCGCCGTATCGCCAAGCGCAGGTTGGCACCGGACGGCGTGACCGTGGCGGAGGAGGTGACGTTCGTCTGGGACGGCTTCGTGCTGGCCGAGCAGATGACGCGGTCGGGAGACGCGGAACCCACGTGCACGGTGTGGGACTGGGAGCAGGACCGCTTCAGCCCCGTCACCCAGATCGAGCGGGTGCCCGTCCGGGACCGCCCCCAGGAGTGGGTCGACGAGAAGTTCTACTCCATAGTCACCGACTTGGTCGGAACCCCCACCGAGATGGTCGCCGAGGACGGAGAGCTCGCCTGGAGAGCTCGCAGCAGCGTGTGGGGCGCGGCACTCGATGAGTCAGGACCGGCCGACGCGCGTTGCCCGCTGCGTTTCCCGGGCCAGTACCACGATCCCGAGACGTCTCTCCATTACAACTATCAGCGCCACTACGACCCGGAAACGGGTCAGTACGCGTCCCTGGACCCCCTCGGTCTCACACCCGGGCCGAACCCTCGCGCATACGTCTCGAATCCGTTCACCGCGGTCGATCCGTTCGGCCTCGCCCCGGCCTGTGACCAGGAAGCCAGCGATGCCGCGAACTGGCGTGCGGACCTGGAGCAGTCGCGACCCGGAGCGAGCAAACAGACCAGACCGACGGTCGCCAGTGGACTGTCCGTGCCAGGACACGGGGTGTTCACTGGTGCGAGCATCAAGGGCGGGGGCAACCACAATCTGCACCCCGATGTGCAGGCCGCCTATGACCGGGTTCCGATGGAACTCCGGCCGGCGGGCAACCAGCACGGGCGTTGTGCGGAACCGGAAGCGCTGTCGAGGGCCATGAACGCGGGCGTCGATCCACGGGGCGGCGTCAGTGCCGCTGTGGAGGTGCGCGCGCCGGGCAATCCCAGGCACGGGACGCCGAAGGCGCCATGCTCCTCATGCCAGCATGTGCTTGATCAGTTCGGAATCAGGGCGGTGTGACTCAACGATGACGGAACAGCACGAGCAGCGATGGTCCGCGGAGACGGACCGGGTCCTGCGTGAGGCAGGTTGGCACCCGGGCCGCACGGTGCCCACAGCGGACTGGGAGAACACCCTCCAGGAGCGTGGCGGCTTCGAGATCCACGAGGCGGCCCGGTGTTTCCTCGCAGAGTTCGGTGGTCTGGCGAGCGCCGAGCGGGGACCTGG
The DNA here is from genome assembly GCF_053587635.1 of Streptomyces sp. NPDC003635. NCBI lineage: Bacteria > Bacillati > Actinomycetota > Actinomycetes > Kitasatosporales > Streptomycetaceae > Streptomyces > Streptomyces sp. NPDC003635. The sequence goes on from NZ_JBSFOK010000021.1 coordinate 4,672, forward strand.
AAAGACGATGGCCCGGATGGGATTCACCCTTGATCCGACCGTCGCCGAATGGGAGGACGAGATCTTCGACGTACTGAGCGAAGAGGCCGGAACTCATCTGTACCCGATCGGGGAGGCCGACCGCCGCAACCTGTACCTGGGCATGGCTCCGAACGGAGCGGTCTACGTCGGCATGGACAGCGTCACGCTGCTGGCGGAAAAGGCTGACGAGGCACTGCAGAAGCTGGTTGAGGGCATTCGATAGGAGCTGCCAGGCCATGGGGTCGGGGTGGGACTGGGACAGCGGCGAGGGCTTGCTGGGCATGGACGACGCCGCCGAGGTGGACGCTGCGTGCGAGCGCGGCGAGTGCCACCTCGGGGCGGCGGTGATCGGGCTGGCCCTCAACTGCCCCCCGGAGGTGGCGTCGCCGCGGATCATCCGGGCCATCGCCGTACTCGACCGTTCCCGGCGGGACTTTCCGTTCACCGCGGCGGCCCATGTGGCCCGGCTCAACGGCCGGCTCACACCGGAGCTGTACGCCGCCCTGCGCACGGAGGGCCGCGGTGGATTCGCCGACCATGCCATCGACGACACGCTGACGTTCGTGCCGTTCCGCGATCTGCCGCCGTGGTTCAAGTGGCAGCTGGTGAGGTCGACCGTGCTGGCCAAGTTGGATTCCTGGCGGCTGACCGCGGTGTTCGCGGCCGAGGACGCCTGGAAGGCCGTACGCAGGCGTCGCTCGTGAACGGGGACGGGTGCGGGTGGGTGGTCCTCGTTCCGAAGGCACGGGGAGATTTCACCGACTGCATCCCGCGGGAGTCCCGGTTTGTGTGCGAGGTGTGAGGATTTCGCACCCCGCCTAGGGCAACTCGGGCTTTTCGGGCCGCTGGTGGGCCCGTGACGTCACGAGCGTGTGCGTGGTTCGTCCTCGCCCTTCGACGGGCCCGAGGGCGGTCCATAAGATCTCTGTAGTCTCAGTACACCCCTCACACCCCAACCCCAGGACTCCGCCCATGCCGCGACGCTCAAGCTCGACGAGAAGCTCGACGGGAAGCCCGACCACCCCGCGGAACCGGACCCCGCAGCCCGTGCGGGTGCGGCGGCGTACGTTCGGGGACTTCGTCAAGGCGTTCCTCGCGTTCGTCGCGCTGCTCGTGCTGGTCGTCGGGGTCCCCGCGGCGCTGGCCACCCAGCTCGGATGGCCGTTCCCGAGCGAGTGGAAGCCGATGGACTGGCTCCAGAACGAGCTCAGCGTCGACACCTTCCTCGCCATCCTCACCTTCTTCGTCTGGCTCGCCTGGGCACAGTTCACCGCCTGTGTGATCGTCGAGTTGAGGGCGGCCGTGTCCGGGGTCGGGGTGCCGGGGCGGGTTCCCGGTGCCGGGCCCAGTCAGCTGCTCGCCCGGCAGCTCGTCGCCGCGCTGCTGCTCGTCGGCGCCACCGCGGCCAGCCTCACTCCGGGGCTCTCGCAGCTCGGCCAGAGCCTGGAGGGGAACCAGCGCGGAACCGTCGCCGCCGCTCAGCAGACGCCCGGCGGCGGACTGTTCGCGCAGCAGCAGGAGCAGGCCGCCTCCGCCGCGGCCGCCCTCGCCGATCAGGCGTCCCACGCGGAGGCCGCCCCCGGCGCCACCGCCAAGGACGGGGACACGAAGTACTACCGGATCCAGCCGCCCGAGGGCCGCCACCACGACTCCCTCTGGGAGATCGCCGAGCGCCACCTCGGTGACGGGCGCCGTTACAAGGAGATCTACCAGCTCAACAAGGACCGCGTGCAGCCCGATGGCAGCAAGCTGTCCGAGGCCAGCCTCATCCGGCCCGGCTGGATCATGGAGATGCCGGGCGACGCCCGCGGCGGCGACCTCGTCGAGATGCCCGACGAGACGCCGAACGTCTCGCCCGAGGTCGAGCAGCAGATCAACGACTACGCCAAGACCGGCGACCACGCCCAGGGCGGGAACGAGGGAACGGACGGCGGTTCCCTTCCCGCGCAGCGCCCCGCCCCCGACCGGCAGGAGGAGGGCGGAGCGGACCGCCAGGCCGGGCACCGGCAGCAGACGCCCGCCGCCACCCCCGCCGCCGAGTCGTCCGACAGCTCCTTCGGCCTCCCCGAGGCCCTCCTCGCCGCGCCCCTTCTCGCCGCCGGCCTCCTCGGCGCCCTCGGCCGTCGTCGCCGGCAGGCCCTGTGGCAGTCGGCGCTCGGTTCCGTCGGGGGGCGGCGCGGTATGGAGCCGCCCACCCCGACCGGCGACGCGGCGGACGCCCAGGACGCGCTTTTGGTCGGCGCCGACCCCGAAGGCGTACGACTGCTGGACCGTTCCCTGCGAGGACTCGCCGCGGCGCTCGCGGCCGAGTCCCGGCCGCTGCCCACCGTCTACGCCGCCTGGCTCAGCAACGGCGATCTGCACCTCCAGCTCGCCCAGCCCGCCGGAAAGCCGCCCGCGCCCTGGCAGCTCGGTCAGGACCAGACCTTCTGGATGCTGGCCCGCGCCGACGCCGAGCGGTACGAGGACGTCGACACCGCCGCCCCGTTCCCCGGTCTCGTCAGCCTCGGCACCATGGACGACTCCCGGCTGCTGCTGAACCTGGAGTCCGTGCCCGGCATCGTGTCCCTGAGCGGCCGCGAGGCCGACCGGGCGGCCGTCTTCGCCTCCGTCGCCGCGGAGTTGGCCACCAACGGCTGGTCCGACCGCATGACCATCACCCTCGTCGGGTTCGGGCAGGACCTCACCCCGCTCGCCCCCAACCGGCTCCGCCACCTCGACGGCATCGACGACCTGATCGAGACCATGGAGGCCGAGACCCGGCAGCGCCGCGGTGCGCTCGGGGCGGCCGGTCAGGACTCCGTGCTCACCGGGCGCACCGGCCCGGCCCAGCACACCCGTTGGGCCCCGCACCTCGTCCTGCTCGCCGCCGAGCCCTCCGCCGAGGACGCCGTCAAGCTCGCCGAACTCGCCTCCGACGCAAGCCGCCTCGGCATCGGCTACCTCGTCGGCACCGAGACCGGCGATCTGCCCGGCGCCGCCTGGGAGATGGAGATCACCGGCGAGGGCAAGCTGCTCGCCCCGCTGCTCGGGCTCGAGTTGGAGGCCCAGCTGCTGCCGACCGCCCAACGGCAGGCCGTCGTCGAGCTGTTCGTCCAGGCCGACCCCGACCAGGACCCCGACGGTCCCGCCAACACCCCGCCGTTCCTCGTCGACATCAGCGAGCAGGGGCGGCCCGCGGTCTATGCCCGGCTCGTCGGCCCGTACGAGATCATCGGCCTCGACACCCCGGACGGGGAGCGCAGCGCGCTGCTGCACGAGGCCCTCGCCCTGCTGCTCCTGCACCGCGAGGGCGTGCACCCGCGGGTGCTGTCCTCCGCGCTGTGGCCGCGCGGGGTCACCGAGGACGTCCGGGACGCGCTGCTGGAGCGGCTGAACGCCTGGCTCGGCACCGACCCGGACGGCAGCCCCCGGCTGCGGACCGACTCCACCGGGCGGCTCACGCTCGCCAAGTCCGTCGTCTCCGATCTGGACGTGCTGCGGTCGCTCTACCACGAGGCCACTCAGGGCCGGGGCGTGGACAGCCGGGCCGTGCGCGGGCGGCTGCTCACCGACGCGCTGGTGCTGGTGCGCGGACAGCTGCTGGCCGACCGGCCCGAGGGCCGCTACCGCTGGCTCACCCACGAGATCGTCGACGCCCAGCTCCCGCTCCTGGTCGCGGACATCGGGCTCGCGCTGTCCGCGTTCCACCTGGAGAAGAACCGCGCGGAGAAGGCCATCGAGGCGCTCACCGCGGCCCTGAACTCGGCGCCCGCCGACGAGCGGCTGTGGCACGAGCTGCTGCGGGCCACGCATGCCACCGGCGATCCCACCCGGCTCCAGGCGCTGGCCGCCGACCTGATCCGGCGCAGCGGTGCGCGCGGTCTGCCGCCGCGTACGGAGGCGCTGCTCGACGAGCTGCTGCCGACCTGGCGCTCCGGCGCCACCGCCGCCGGATGACCGATCTGCTGCTCGTGCTCGCCGCCGCGCTGTGGGGTGCGGCGGCGGGCGCGTTCCTGCCGCGCGCCGCGTACCGCTTCTCCGCCCCGGCCGGTGAACCCTGGCGGGACGGCTGCCCGGAGGGGCATCCGGTGCGCGGATGGCTCGGGCGGGCGTGGTGCGCGAGGTGCGAGGGGTCGTACGGGCCCGGCGTCGCCCTTCTCGCACTCGCCACCGCCCTCGTCTGCGCCGCCCTCGCCGCGGCCACCGGAACCCGCCCCGAACTGGGCGTATGGCTGCTGCTCGCCCCGCTGGGCGTGCTGCTCGCGGTGGTCGACTTCCGGGTGCAGCGGCTGCCGGACCCGCTGACCCTCCCGTTCGCGGCCCTGGCCCTGGCCCTGCTCGGCGTCGTCGCCCTCGTCCCCGAGCACACGGGGGAGTGGCTCACCGCCCTCTACGGCGCTCTCGCCCTCGGCGGCGGCTACCTCGTGCTCTTCCTGATCAACCCCTCCGGCATGGGCTTCGGCGACGTGAAGCTCGCCCTCGGCATGGGCGCGGTCCTCGGCTGGTACGGCTGGTCCACCCTGATGCTCGGCACCTTCGCGGGCTTCCTGCTCGGGGCGCTGTACGGCGGTGCCCTCGTCGTCGTACGGCGGGCGGGCCGCAAGACGGCGATCCCGTTCGGCCCGTTCCTGATCGGCGGGGCGTTCCTGGGGCTGCTGATCGGGGCGTACGCGGCCTGACGTCGGCCCGCGGAAAGGCCTGGCGTACGCTGGATCAGTCCGTCCACAACCCTTGACGAAAGGGACGCCGCCGGTGACCGAGAAGGCCGACCTCCAGTCCGTCCTCGACCGTGCAGCCGCGGGCGGGCGCATCACGCCAGATGAGGCGCTCGACCTCTACCGCGACGCCCCGCTGCACGCGCTCGGCGCCGCCGCCGACACCGTGCGCCGCCGCCGGTACGCGGGCACCGAGCACATCGCGACGTACATCATCGAGCGCAACATCAACTACACGAACGTCTGCGTGACGGCGTGCAAGTTCTGCGCCTTCTACGCGCCGCCCACCGCCAAGGACAAGGGCTGGACCCGCGACCTGGACGACATCCTGCGCCGGTGCGCGGAGACCGTCGAACTGGGCGGCACCCAGATCATGTTCCAGGGCGGTCACCACCCGGACTACGGCGTCGAGTACTACGAGAAGCACTTCGCGGCCATCAAGAAGGAGTTCCCGCAGCTCGTCATCCACTCGCTGGGCGCGTCCGAGGTCGAGCACATGGCGCGGATCTCGAAGGTGAGCGTGGAGGAGGCGATCCAGCGCATCAACGCCGCCGGTCTCGACTCCTTCGCGGGCGCCGGCGCGGAACTGCTCCCCGAGCGCCCCCGCAAGGCGATCGCCCCGCTCAAGGAGTCCGGCGAGCGCTGGCTGGAGATCATGGAGACCGCTCACCGGCTGGGCGTGGAGTCCACCTCCACCATGCTGATGGGCACCGGCGAGACCAACGCCGAGCGCATCGAGCACCTGCGGATGATCCGTGACGTGCAGGACCGCACGGGCGGCTTCCGGGCGTTCATCCCGTACCTCTACCAGCCGATGAACAACCACCTGAAGGGCCGCACCCAGGCCACGATCTTCGAGTACCTGCGGATGATCGCGATCGCCCGGCTCTTCATGGACAACATCGCCCACATCCAGGGCTCCTGGCTGACCACCGGCCAGGACGCGGGCCAGCTGACCCTGCACTACGGCGCGGACGACCTCGGCTCGGTCATGCTGGAGGAGAACGTCGTCTCGGCGGCGGGTGCCAAGCACCGCTCCAACCTCCAGGAAATGATCGACATGATCCGTACGGCGGGGCGGGTCCCGGCCCAGCGGTCCACGACGTACGAGCACCTCGTCGTCCATGACGACCCGGCGAACGACCCGGTCGACGCGCGCGTGATGTCCCACATCTCCTCCACGGCGATCGAGGGCGGCACGGCCCACCCCGAACTGAAGATCCTCGCCTCCAACTAGATGCTCACGATGCACACGGCACCGCTGGTGCTGCCGGTCGGCGCGGAGCCGGTGCCGGACGGGGCGGTCGTCGTCGACGGCGACCGCGTCGCGGCGATCGGTCCCTACGCCGAGGTCGCGGCCTCCTGGGCGGATGCGCGCACGCGCCGCTGGCCGGGCGTGCTGACCCCGGGGCTGCGGCAGTCGCACGGGCGATGGCTGCTGTTGCGGTGCTACCACCCCGACCCGCGCGAGGCGGACGAACTCGGCACCGAGCCGATCACGGGCGCGGCGCTCGCCGAACTGGCCCCGGACGCGGCGCGGATGGCGGGCAGCGTTCGGCGGGGCCTGCAGCGGATGCTCGCGCACGGAACGACCCATGTCGGCGGCCCGTTCCCGGACGCGGTACGACAGTCCGTGGCGCGGTCGGGCCTGCGGGAGGTTCCCGAGCCCTGGCGCCAGGCACCGCCGGTAGGGGACGGCCCCGCCCTGGACCCCTTCGTCGAGGGCTACGACCTCCACGGCACCGCCCACGGCCCGCTGACGGTCGGAGCCCCGGCGGACCTCGCCGCCTTCGACGTCCCGGACGAGGCCACGCTCATCGCCAAGGGCGCCGGGACCTGCGTGGCCACGGTGCTGGGCGGCCGACTGGTGTACCGCCGACGCTGACTCAGCCGGCGAACGCCTCCCCGAACGCCCCGGAACTCTGCTCCACCCCACTGCAGTCGGTCTGCGCGTCGTCCTCGTCGGCGTCCCCCTCCGCGCACTGCCGGTCCCGGAGCGTCGACCACATCGACACCCAGCCGATCTCCTTCTCCTCCGCGAACTTCCGTACCTGCGCGGCGTCCTGAAGCGTGAACGTCTCCCCGTCCACGTCGTTCGCCCCGATCATCGAGGTGAGCGCCATGCCCCGCCACGCGGTCGCCGCCGACGTCCCGAACACGTCCCGGAGTTGGGCATGCGCGGCCCTCGCCGCCGTGATCGCGTAGTCGCCCATGTCGCCGTCGTAGGACGCGCCGTAGTTCATCGTCATGAGGTTGACGGTGGAGACCTGCACGGCCTGGTCGTTGGCGGAGTGGAGCAGCGCGACGCTGTCGTCGTCGAGTCCGGACGGCATCACCGGAAGGGTGAAGGAGACCGTCAGGTCCGTGCGCTCCCGCTGGAGCAGGGCTATCGCCTCCGAACGCAGGTCCACCGAGGCGGAGTCGGTCAGCTCGTCGCCCTCGATGTCGAAGTCGGCCTGGGAGGAGCCGGTCACGTCCAGCGCCTCGCCGTACGCCTCCGCCAGCGACTCGGCGCTGTCGCAGTGCCGCGCGAGTTCGTCGCCGGAGGCCCCGCCGAAGGAGACGCGTAGGGTGGCGCCGGACTCCTTCAGCTCCGCGATCCGGGACACCACCTTGTCGTCGTCGACGCCGTACACCCCGCTCCAACTCGGTGCGCACTCCTCGCCGTCCGCGACGACGAAGGCGAGGTTGTACGTGGCCGGGGAGCCGGCCGTGTCCTGGGCGGAGGCGGTGAGGGCGCTGACGTAGGGGGCGTAGGACGTCGGGCTGCCGGTGGAGGTGTCGGCCCGCTCGGCCCGCTCGGCGCTCCCGGGCTCCGCCGTACATCCGCTCATTGCCAGGGCAAACATCATGACGATCCCGGTCGCCTTCAGAGAACTCCGCATTGCGTGAATGTCCCACACCGAACCCGGCCCCTCCTGAGAAGTCGCTGTGAAAGCCGAACCTCTCAGTGAAAGAACAGGTTCAGGCGGTTCTCATGGGCGCTTCACATGGCTCCGGCGACCACTCCACATAAAGCCGCCCTACTGTCCAGGGAATGCATTCCGAGCCTGCCACCGAAAGCCGCGCCGCGACACGCGGTCGCCGCCGCAAACGCGGCAACGGGTCCACCGAAGGGCCCGTGTTCGTTGACAACTCCGGACGCCGTTCGAAGGTGCTGCGCCGTATCGGCATCGTCGTCGGTGTCGGCTGCCTGGGGTACGCGACCGTGCTGGGGATGGCCTTCATGGGCCTCGGCACCTCGCTGGACCCGAACCAGCTGCTGCCCTTCGGCAACAGCGCCCAGGGGGGCGCGCCGGGCGGTGCCCCCGGCGAGCAGCCGCAGGGCGGCGTGGGCGGCCAGGTCCGGCCCAGTGGCGCCCCGTCGGCCCCGCCCTCCGGCACGCCCGCGCCCACCGTCTCGGCGCCCACCGCCTCCGTGTCCGCCGTCGCGGACACCACCGACTGACCCGGGACCGCAGCGACTTCCATGACTACGACGACTCCCTCACGCGGCCGTCGGCGCGCCCCCACCCGCATGGAACGGATGGCGGGCAGGGCCTCGGCGCTGCAGAAGCCCCGGGTCATCCTCGCCCTGCTGCTTCTGCTCGCGCTGACCAGCATCATGCTGCTCGACGGCTATTTGCGCGCCGAGGTCGGCGGCGACCAGCGGGTCCGCTCCGGTGCCAGCGCCAGTGACGTACCGGACGACGTCCTCGACGGCGGCCCGATCCTCACCTTCCGGGGCGGCCGGGCCACCACGCTCTCGGTGCCGGACAAGACCATCGCCCTCACCTTCGACGACGGCCCGAACCCCACGTGGACGCCCCAAGTCCTGGAGATCCTGCAGAAGTACGACGTCCCGGGCACCTTCTTCGTGGTCGGCTCGATGGTCTCCCGCTACCCCTCGATCGTGGAGGACCTGGTCGAACAGGGCAACGAGGTGGGCATCCACACCTTCACGCACGTCGATCTGTCGTACCAGAGCGACGCCCGTGTCACGCGCGAGATCACCCAGACCCAGCTCGCCCTCGCGGGCGCGGCGGGCATCACGACGACCCTGTTCCGGGCCCCGTACTCCTCGGAGACGGACGCCATCGACAACTACAGCTGGCCCGTCTACCAGAAGCTCGGCGAGGACGGCTACACCAGCGTCTTCATCGACACCGACAGCGACGACTGGAAGCGGCCGGGCGTTTCGAAGATCGTCAAGTGGGCGACACCGAGCGACGGCGAGGGCGCGTCGGTGCTCTTCCACGACGCCGGTGGCGAGCGGTCGCAGACGATCGAGGCACTGCCGAAGTACATCGAGAAGATGCGGGCGAAGGGCTACACCTTCACGACGATCAGCGGGGTGATGCGGGAGCAGGGGCCGGCTGCCGGGGCCCCCGGCGGGACCCGGTCCCTTCAGCCCGCCCACCGCGAGGCCACCGGCGCGACCCTCTACGAGGGCAAGGCCCTCATCGCCGCCGTCGCCGTCGCCGAGTGGACCGTGCCGGCGCTGTCGGTCGGCCTGATGGTGGTGGGCGTGGCCGTGCTGGGCCGGTTCGGGATGATGCTGGTCCTCGCCCGCCGGCACCACCGGCAGCGCAACAGACGCCGGTTCAGCTGGGGCCCGACGGTCACCGCGCCGGTGAGCGTGATCGTCCCGGCGTACAACGAGAAGGAGTGCATCGCCAACACCCTGGAGTCCCTGGCGAAGAGCACCCACCCGATCGAGATCATCGTGGTCGACGACGGCTCGACCGACGGCACCTCGGAGATCGCCCGCGGCGCCGCCCACGAACTGGGCATGACCAACGTCCGCGTCATCCGGCAGGAGAACGCCGGCAAACCGGCCGCCCTGAACAACGGTGTGCGCAGCGCCAGTCACGACATCGTCGTGATGATGGACGGCGACACGGTCTTCGAGCCGGACACCGTACGGCAGCTAGTACAGCCCTTCGCCGACCCCCAGGTGGGTGCGGTCGCGGGCAACGCCAAGGTCGGCAACCGCGACACGATCATCGGCGCCTGGCAGCACATCGAGTACGTGATGGGCTTCAACCTCGACCGGCGCATGTACGACCTGCTGCGCTGCATGCCCACCATCCCGGGTGCGATCGGCGCGTTCCGCCGGGAGGCGGTGCTGGAGGTCGGCGGGATGAGCGAGGACACCCTCGCCGAGGACACCGACATCACCATCGCCATGCACCGCGCGGGTTGGCGGGTCGTGTACCAGGAGCACGCGCGCGCCTGGACCGAGGCGCCGGGCTCGCTCAAGCAGCTGTGGTCGCAGCGCTACCGGTGGTCGTACGGCACCATGCAGGCGCTGTGGAAGCACCGCAAGTCCCTGACCGACAAGGGTCCTTCGGGCCGCTTCGGGCGGGTCGGCATGCCGCTCGTGGTCGTCTTCCAGATCGTCACGCCGGTCTTCGCTCCGCTGATCGACGTCTTCACCGTCTACTCGATGATCTTCGTCGACTTCCGGGCGGCCCTGCTGGCCTGGCTCGCGGTGCTGGCGGTCCAACTCGTCTGCGCGGCCTACGCCTTCCGCCTCGACCGGGAGCGGTACCGCTACCTGCTGATGATGCCGCTCCAGCAGCTGGCGTACCGGCAGATGATGTACCTCGTCCTCATCCACTCCTGCGTCACGGCCCTGACCGGCGGCCGGCTGCGCTGGCAGAAGCTGAAGCGCACGGGCGAGGTCGGGACGCCGGCGGGGGTGGGCTGAGTGGGCTCGCACCGGCGGGGCGGAGCCGCCGTCCTGGCGGCCCGTCCGGCCGCCGCCGCGCCCGACCGTGACCGCTACTTCGACACCCTGCGCGCGGTCGCCCTGGTCAGGGTGGTGACGTACCACACCTTCGGCTGGGCCTGGGCCGGCCTGGTCTTCCCCTCCATGGGCATCATGTTCGGCCTGGCCGGCACCCTGATGGCCAAGTCCCTGGAACGGCCGGCACTGAAGGTGGTCCGGAGCCGGTTCCGGCGCCTTCTGCCGCCCTTCTGGTTCTGGGGCTTCTTCGTGGTCGTCGCGATGCTGATCCACGGCTGGATGCCGGGCCGGCAGATCGTCTACTGGGTCGTCCCGCTCGGCGACCCGCCGGGCAACGCGTGGGGCGTACAGGCGTACGAGATCCTCTGGTACCTGCGGGCGTACCTCTGGTTCGTGCTCCTGTCCCCCCTCCTGCTGAAGCTGTTCCGCCTGGCCCCGGTCCCCGTCCTGCTCGCCTCCCTCGCACCGATCCTGGGGCTTCAGTTCGTCTGGGCGGGGCCGGACAGCCGCCTCGGCAGCGCCCTGTGGGACCTGGCGACGTACCTCTTCTGCTGGATCCTCGGCTTCGCCCACCGCGACGGGGTGCTCCAGCGGATGCGTCCGGTGGCCGTGGTCCTGCTCTCGCTCGCCGCGCTCGGCTACGGCGGCTGGTACGCCCTCACGCACCAGGGGGAGTACGGCACCTACGACCTGGACGAGATCCCGCTCGCGCAGGCCTTCTGGTCCGCCGGGTTCGTGATGCTGCTGATGTGGGCCAAGGCGCGCTTCCGGATCGACTTCGCGGGGCTGACGCGGATGCGCCGCCTGGACCGGCTGGTGACGGTCTTCAACGCGCGTGCCGTCACGATCTACCTCTGGCACGAGATCGCGCTGATCCTCGCCGTCCCGCTGATCGACCGGTTCTGGAACGTGCCCGCCTTCGAGGCGTACCTGCCGCTGGAGAGCCAGTGGTTCATGTTCGGCGTCGGCTGGGTGCTGATCGCCGGGTTCGTCCTGGCGTGCGGATGGGTGGAGGACGTGGCGGCGAGGAAGAAGCCGAGGCTTCTTCCGTGAAGGGGTGCTGCAAGAATGGGCGCGTGACCCGCGCTTCCCTGAACAAGCAGCCGCACGAAGTCGCCTCGATGTTCGACGACGTCGCGGAACGGTACGACCTGACGAACGACGTGCTGTCGCTCGGCCAGGACCGGGTGTGGCGCAAGGAGGTCGCCAAGGCGGTCGACGCCCGTCCCGCACAGAAGGTCCTGGACCTGGCCGCCGGTACGGCGACCTCCTCCCTCCCCTTCGCCCGCACCGGCGCCTACGTCGTCCCCTGCGACTTCTCCCTCGGCATGCTCCAGGTCGGCAAGAAGAAGCACCCCTGGCTGCCGCTGACGGCGGGCGACGCGACGAGGCTGCCGTTCAAGGACGACACCTTCGACGCCGTCACCATCTCCTTCGGCCTGCGCAACGTCCAGGACTTCGACGCCGCCCTGCGCGAGATGCACCGGGTGACCAAGCCCGGCGGCCGGGTGGTGATCTGCGAGTTCTCGCAACCGACGTGGGCGCCCTTCCGGACCGTCTACACCGAGTACCTGATGCGCGCCCTGCCGCCGGTCGCCCGCGCGGTCTCCTCCAACCCCGACGCCTACGTCTACCTCGCCGAGTCCATCCGCGCCTGGCCCGACCAGCCCGCGCTGGCCGAGCGGCTGCAGAAGGCCGGCTGGTCGAAGGTGGCCTGGCGGAACCTGACGGGCGGGGTCGTCGCGCTGCACCGGGGCTTCAAGGAGAGCTGAGGCCCGCGCGAGGGCCTGTGCGAACCCGCTCATGCGAACCCCGCCGCCGGGGCGTAGGAGTGCCCCATCGGCTCGTCCAGTTCCCGTCGCATCCCGCCGCCCGGCGGCTGCGGCGGGCGTGGCTCGCGGACCCCGGAGCCTCCGCCGCCCTCGCCCTCGCCGAAGTCGAACCACACGGTGACCACGGCCCCGCGCGGGATCTCGACGCCGGGCGCCGGGTACTGCCGTACGACGTAGTCCACGACGGTGAGTCGAAGGTCGGGCTGGTCGGGGCAGGCGAGCAGGACCCCGCGCGCCTCGGCCGATCTGCGCGCGTCCACGGCCATCAGGCCGACGAGGCGGGGTACGCGCACTTCAGGTGTCTTGGGCGGTTTGTACACAGACGTCACCCCCAGCGGTACCGGCAGAGTAACCCCCACCCGGTACCGCCCGGAAGCGTTAAGTGGCTTTCTGTGACAGTCGGTTACTCAGGGTGTTTGAAATGGTTCATGCCGCTCCGCTTGTCAGGTCCAGTCGGTAGCAGTGCCCCTGACGGCCGCTCGTCGGCGTCGTGAACACCTCGGCCAGCCGCATGCCCAGCCGCCGGGTCACCGCGATGGAGCGCGTGTTGCGGGCGTCGACCATGGCCACCACGCCCGGCACACCCGCGGTCCGCACCCGCTCCAGCGTCAACCGCGCGGCCGCGGTGACGTAACCCCGGCCCCAGTGCGCCCGCGCGAGCCGCCACCCGATCTCGATCTCGCCCGTGGGACCCCACTCCCGCTCCCACGGCTGGGCGCCGGTGAACCCGATGACCTGTCCGGACTCGTCCAGCACGGTCCACAGGCAGAACCCGCGCTCGGCGTCGTGCCGCCGCTGCCGGGCCGTGAGCTCCTCGTAGACGGACAGGCCCGCGGACTTGCCGCCGTGGAACTCCATGACGTCCGGGTCGTCGAAGAGCCGGTGCCAGGCGACGGCGTCCTCGTCGGTGGGGACGCGCAGCCGTACTTCGGGGAGAGCTCGGTTCACGGGGCAGCCCTTCAGCCGGGTGATCACTGGTGCTGAATAGACTGCCCATGTCCTGTGCCGGTCGGCACGCAGATTTCGAACTTGGGGAGATCCCGCCGTGACCGAGCCCCTCCTCTCCGACAACACCGCCGATGTGATCGTCGTGGGCGCGGGTCCAGCCGGCTCCACGACCGCGTACCACCTGGCCAAGGCCGGGCTCGACGTGCTCCTGCTGGAGAAGACCGAGTTCCCGCGGGAGAAGGTCTGCGGTGACGGCCTCACACCGCGCGCGGTCAAGCAGCTCGTGGCGATGGGCATCGACATCTCCGAGGAGGCCGGCTGGCTGCGCAACAAGGGCCTGCGGATCATCGGCGGCGGCGTCCGGCTCCAGCTCGACTGGCCCGACCTCGCCTCCTTCCCCGACTACGGCCTGGTCCGCAAGCGCGACGACTTCGACGAGCAGCTCGCCCGGCAGGCCCAGAAGGCGGGGGCGCGCCTGTACGAGCGCTGCAACGTGGGCGCCCCGGTCGTCGACGACCGCACCGGACGCATCACCGGCGTGCACGCCAAGCTCGGTGACGAGAAGCGTGAAGTGACCTTCCACGCCCCGCTGGTGGTGGCCGCCGACGGCAACTCGACCAGGCTGTCGCTGGCGATGGGCCTGCACCGCCGCGAGGACCGCCCGATGGGCGTGGCCGTCCGCACGTACTTCGAGTCCCCGCGCCACGATGACGACTACCTGGAGTCCTGGCTGGAGCTGTGGGACCGCCGGGGCCCCGAGGACCGCCTGCTGCCCGGCTACGGCTGGGTCTTCGGCATGGGCGACGGCACCTCGAACGTCGGTCTCGGCGTGCTCAACACCTCCGACTCCTTCAAGGAGCTGGACTGGCGTGAGGTGCTGAAGGCCTGGTGCGCCTCGATGCCGGAGGAGTGGGGCTACACGCCGGACAACATGACCGGCCCGATCCGCGGCGCCGCCCTCCCGATGGCCTTCAACCGCCAGCCCCACTACACCAAGGGCCTGCTGCTGGTCGGCGACGCCGGCGGCCTGGTGAACCCCTTCAACGGCGAGGGCATCGCCTACGCCATGGAGTCCGGCCAGATCGCCGCCGACATCATCGTCCAGGCGCACGCGCGGTCTACTCCCGCCGGGCGTGAGATGGCCCTGCAGCGCTACCCGCGCGTGCTCAAGGACACCTACGGCGGCTACTACACGATGGGCCGCGCCTTCGTGAAGCTCATCGGCAACCCGAAGGTGATGAAGATCGCGACCCAGCGCGGCCTGACCCACCCCTTGCTGATGAAGTTCACGCTGAAGCTGCTCGCGAACCTCACGGACCCGACCGGCGGCGACGCGATGGACCGCATCATCAACGGTCTGAGCAAGGTGGCCCCGAAGGCGTGACCTGGCTGTTCAGCGCCTCCACATTGGCGGCCCGGCGGGCGAGGACCTCCTCCCGCCGGTCCGCCACCTGCCGCAGCGCGTCCTTGCGCTCCCGCTGGGTGAGCCGGTCCAGGTAGACCCGCCCGTCGCAGTGGTCGGTCTCGTGCGCGAGGCAGCGGGCGAAGTACCCGTTGCCCTCGATCACGACCGGCTCGCCGTCCTTGTCCAGCCCTCGCACCACGGCCCGGTCGGGCCTCGGTACGTCCATGACGGCGCCGGGTACCGACAGGCACCCCTCGCCCTCGTCCAGCAGCCTGCGCCCGGCGGGGCCGGTCTGTTCCAGCACCGGGTTGACGATGTGCCCGACGTGCCGGTTCCCGTCGTCGTCCGGGCAGTCGTAGACGAAGAGCCGCAGATCGACGCCGACCTGATTCGCCGCGAGCCCGCAGCCGTCGGCGATGTACATCGTCAGGAACATGTCGTCGATGAGCGCCGCGAGGTCCGGCCCGAACTCGGTCACGTCCCGGCACGGCTTGTGCAGCACCTGCTCGCCGACCTCGGTGACGCGCCGCACGGCACCGCGCCGGGCCTCGGGCGCGAGCGGCGGATACGAGTCGACGGGCCTGCCTTGCAGGAAGACGCTGGGCATCGTGAACGCCCCTTCTGTTGTCGTGTCTTGTGAGGATGCCGTGGTCGGCCGGGAATCGGGCCGCCGGCCTGCGGCGCCCCTCCCTTTCCTCCGGTACTCATGACAACAGAACACACCCAGGTCTCGCGGGAGCGTCGCGACGCTGCCGCACCCGGCACCGGCGCCTCTAGGGGCCTTCAGCCCCGCCTCCGCCGCCGGACCCAGCCCGCGCCGCCGTGAACGCCCTGCCGGATGCGGACGATTCGGACGCCGAGCCCTGGCGATCGTCGGGCTGTACCGTCCGCCCGAGCTGGAGCCGCTGTAGCGGGTCGACGAACTCCGCTACCGGCCTCGCGGATACGCCGGATGGGGCCGCTGCCCCCGAGCGGCTGCGGCCCCATCCGTACTGCTGTGCCCCTTTCGGGGCGGTATGCCTCGCGGGCTGTGCGTCAGAGTACGCGCACCGCGCCCGACGCGGGGTAGCCCGAAAGGTCCTGAATGACCACGCCCTTGGACGGGTTGGCGGCGTCCAGGTACTGACCGTCCCCGATGTACACGCCCACGTGGTACGCCGAGCCCTTGCCGCCCCAGTACAGGATGTCGCCGACCTGGAGGTTGGACAGGGAGACGTCCGTGCCCGCCATCGACTGGTCCTGCGAGACCCGCGGGAGGTCCACGCCGACCTGCTTGAAGGCGGCCTGCACCAGCGAGGAGCAGTCCCACGCGTTGGGGCCGGTGGCGCCCATGACGTAGGCGTCGCCGAGCTGGGCCTTGAGGAAGGAGATGACCGTCGCGACGCTGCCGCTCGCCGGAGCGGAGGCGGTGGCGGTCGTGGCGGTGGAGGTGGCGGCGAGCGTGGTGCGCTCCGCGTCGCGGGCGGCGCGCTCGGCGGCGGCCTTGCGAGCGGCTTCGGCGGCCTTCTTCTTGGCCTCCGCCTTCTTCTTGGCCACGGCGAGGTCCGCCTTGGCCTCCTTGGCGGCCGCGGCGGCGGCCGCGTCCCGCTCCGCCTGGAGCTCGTAGCTGGCCGCGGCCAGCTGCGTGGCGTCCGCGGACTCGGCTACCTGGGCGGCCAGGTCGGCCGTCAGGGTGGGCAGTTCGAGGGTCTGCGTGACCGGCTCGGCGGCGCTCGCCGAGGCCGACGCACCCGCCGCTGCCATGCTGAGGACGCCACCGGCAACTCCGGCGCGCATCGCGAGGGTCGTCGACCCGGTGCGGCGGGGTTTCCGGTGGCTGCGTATGTGAGCGGTGTGGGACATGAGGACAACGGGTATCAGGGGCTCCTCCATACCTTCAAGAAACGTGTGCTGCGCCACAGTTGTTCAATCGGCATCGTGAATCCCGGGCGTGTCGCTCTTTATTGACGCCGTAACGGACATTGCGGACGGGCCGTAACCCACCCGTGATCACGGCCTTTCGTCGGTTCGCCCGAATTGCCCCTCGCCTACCACTTGTTGAGGCAGGTGGCCAAGCCCGGTTCTCATGGCGCTCTCATGGATGTGGTGGAGGTCACGCAACGATTACGGCGACGGCCGCGTCCCGCGCGCATGCCCCACCCCCTGTCGCTCGTGAACGCGCGCACGCGTCCACACCCCACCCCGCGCCTCCCTCTGATGTGTGAACGCGGTCCTCTACCAAGGCGCCGCGTCCATCGCCAATTTGCATGCAGAGGAAGTCTCTTGATATTGAGACGACCCTTCCGAGCTGCGCCGACGAGCGGAAATGTCACCTCAGGTGATCACTTGGATGCCTCGCGTACGAAGATCACCACTCATCCGACTTCATGATCCTTCGTCAGGTGGTGGAGATCACAAAGCTTGTGTAATACCCCGTGTCGCAGATCACAGAGCGGCAGGCATAAGATGCGAGGCAGTTGGGCTTGTGACCTGCTTCACATGTTCTCGATCTTCGCCGGGACGAGCGGGATTCGAGGGACGCATGAGGCGCACGTGGTGAGCCTGACGCAACCGCCAGCAGTCAGTGCCGACTGAGAGGAGCGAGGAGCGGTGAACGCGTATGCGCCCATCCTCGTACTGGGAGCCCTCGGGGCAGGCTTTGCGATCTTCTCCGTGGTCATGGCCACGCTGATCGGTCCGAAGCGGTACAACCGGGCCAAGCTCGAGGCCTACGAGTGCGGTATCGAACCGACCCCCACGCCGGCCGGCGGCGGGCGCTTCCCGATCAAGTACTACCTGACGGCGATGCTCTTCATCATCTTCGATATCGAGATCGTCTTCCTCTACCCCTGGGCCGTCACCTTCGACGCCCTGGGGATCTTCGGGCTCGTGGAGATGCTGCTCTTCGTGCTCACCGTCTTCGTCGCGTACGCGTACGTATGGCGGCGCGGCGGCCTGGAATGGGACTGAGGGGCTCTTAACTCATGGGACTCGAAGAAAAGCTGCCGAGCGGCTTCCTGCTGACCACCGTCGAGCAGGCCGCGGGCTGGGTGCGCAAGGCGTCCGTCTTCCCCGCCACCTTCGGCCTCGCCTGCTGTGCCATCGAGATGATGACCACCGGCGCCGGCCGTTACGACCTGGCGCGCTTCGGCATGGAGGTCTTCCGCGGCTCACCGCGGCAGGCGGACCTCATGATCGTCGCCGGGCGGGTCAGCCAGAAGATGGCGCCGGTGCTGAGGCAGGTCTACGACCAGATGCCGAACCCCAAGTGGGTGATCTCCATGGGGGTCTGCGCCTCCTCCGGCGGCATGTTCAACAACTACGCCATCGTCCAGGGCGTCGACCACATCGTCCCGGTCGACATCTACCTCCCGGGCTGCCCGCCCCGCCCCGAGATGCTGATGGACGCGATCCTCAAGCTCCACCAGAAGATCCAGAGCTCCAAGCTCGGCGTGAACGCCGAGGAGGCGGCCCGCGAGGCCGAGGAAGCCGCGCTCAAGGCGCTCCCCACGATCGAGATGAAGGGGCTGCTGCGATGAGCGACACCGGTAACGGCGTCAACCCCGAGAAGGACCTCGGCGCCTCCAACCTCCCCGGCCAGCGGGGCGAGGGCGGCGAGGAGATCCGCGTCCAGCGCGGCATGTTCGGCGCCAACAACGGCGGCGACACCTCCGGCTACGGCGGCCTCGTCCGCTCGGTCCGCCTCCCGGGACCGGCCACCCGCCCCTACGGCGGCTGGTTCGACGAGGTCGCCGACGAACTGGAAGGCGCGCTCGAGGAACAGGGCCTCCTGCCCGAGAACGCCATCGAGAAGACGGTCGTCGACCGCGACGAGCTCACCTTCCACATCGAACGCGAGCACCTGCTCCGCGTCGCCCGCACCCTGCGCGACGACCCGGCCCTGCGCTTCGAGCTGTGCACCGGCGTGAGCGGGGTGCACTACCCGAACGACAAGGGCCGCGAGCTGCACGCCGTCTACCACCTGCGCTCGATCACCCACAACCGGCTGATCCGGCTGGAGGTCAGCGCCCCCGACAGCGACCGCCGGGTCCCGTCGCTGGTCTCGGTCTATCCGACCAACGACTGGCACGAGCGCGAGACCTACGACTTCTTCGGGATCGTCTTCGAAGGCCACCCGGCCCTGACGCGGATCATGATGCCGGACGACTGGCAGGGCCATCCGCAGCGCAAGGACTACCCCCTCGGCGGCATCCCCGTCGAGTACAAGGGCGCCCAGATCCCGGCTCCGGACCAGCGGAGGTCGTACTCGTGAGCACGCAGTCAGCATCCGCCCGCGAAACCACCGAGGGCACCGTGTACACGGTCACCGGTGGCGACTGGGACGAGGTCGTCCAGTCCGCGGCCCGCGCCGACGACGAGCGCATCGTCGTCAACATGGGTCCGCAGCACCCCTCCACCCACGGGGTGCTGCGCCTGATCCTGGAGATCGAGGGCGAGACGGTGACCGAGGCCCGCTGCGGCATCGGCTATCTGCACACCGGCATCGAGAAGAACCTCGAGTTCCGCACGTGGACGCAGGGCACCACGTTCGTGACGCGCATGGACTACCTGACGTCCTTTTTCAACGAGACCGGCTACTGCCTCGCCGTCGAGAAGCTGCTCGGCGTCGAGGACCAGATCCCCGACCGCGCCACCCTCATCCGGGTGCTCCTGATGGAGCTCAACCGCCTCTCCTCGCACCTGGTGTGCATCGCCACCGGCGGCATGGAGCTCGGCGCCACCACGATCATGATCTACGGATTCCGTGATCGTGAAATGATTCTCGACATCTACGAGCTCATCACGGGCCTGCGGATGAACCACGCGTACATCCGCCCCGGCGGACTCGCCCAGGACCTGCCGCCCGGCGCGGTGGACCAGATCCGCGAGTTCGTGAAGAAGATGAAGAAGAACCTCCCGGAGTACGACAAGCTCGCCACCGGGAACCCCATCTTCAAGGCCCGTATGCAGGACGTCGGCTACCTCGACCTGGCCGGCTGCATGGCCCTCGGCGCCACCGGCCCGATCCTGCGCTCCACCGGCCTCCCGCACGACCTGCGCAAGGCCCAGCCCTACTGCGGCTACGAGACCTTCGACTTCGACGTCCCGACCGCCGACACCTGCGACTCCTACGGCCGCTTCCTGATCCGGCTGGAGGAGATGCGCCAGTCCCTCAGGATCGTCGAGCAGTGCCTGGACCGGCTCCAGCCCGGACCGGTCATGGTCGCCGACAAGAAGATCGCCTGGCCCGCCCAGCTCGCGCTCGGCCCCGACGGCCTCGGCAACTCCCTCGACCACATCAAGAAGATCATGGGCACCTCCATGGAGGCCCTGATCCACCACTTCAAGCTGGTCACCGAGGGTTTCCGCGTCCCGCCGGGACAGGCGTACGCGGCCGTCGAGTCGCCCAAGGGCGAACTTGGAGTGCACGCCGTCTCCGACGGCGGCACCCGCCCCTACCGGGTCCACTTCCGCGACCCGTCCTTCACCAACCTTCAGGCCATGGCGGCGATGTGCGAGGGCGGCCAGGTCGCCGACGTCATCGTCGCCGTCGCATCCATCGACCCCGTGATGGGAGGCGTCGACCGGTGACCACCAGTTCTTCGGAGCAGGGCGTCAGCCTGGGCATGCCCGAACTGCCCGCGCCCGGCTACCCGGACGACGTTCGAGCCCGGCTCGAGCGGGACGCGCGCGAGGTCATCGCCCGCTACCCCGACTCCCGGTCCGCGCTCCTGCCGCTGCTGCACCTCGTGCAGTCGGAGGAGGGCCATGTCACCCGCACCGGGATGCGGTTCTGCGCGGACATGCTCGACCTGACCACCGCCGAGGTCACCGCCGTCGCCACCTTCTACACCATGTACCGGCGCCGCCCGAGCGGCGACTACCAGGTCGGGGTGTGCACCAACACGCTGTGCGCGGTGATGGGCGGCGACGCGATCTTCGAGGCGCTCCAGGAGCACCTGGCCGTCGGCAACGGCGAGACCACCGACGACGGCAAGGTCACCCTGGAGCACATCGAGTGCAACGCGGCCTGCGACTTCGCGCCGGTCGTGATGGTCAACTGGGAGTTCTTCGACAACCAGACCGTGCAGAGCGCCAAGCGCCTGGTGGACGACCTGCGCGCGGGAGCACCGGTTTCCCCCACGCGCGGGGCGCCGCTGTGCACCTTCAAGGAGACCGCCCGGATCCTGGCGGGCTTCCCCGACGAGCGGGACGGGGCGGTCGAGGCCGGCGGAAGCGCGGGCCCCGCTTCACTGGTCGGCCTCAAGCTGGCCAAGGGGGAGGCCGCTCCCGCGCGGGTGGTTCACCCACGCGACGGCGGACCTCATGAGGAGCCGCAGGACAGGGCAGTGCACGAGCCGTCACCGACGGAGCACCTGAGCTCACACGACGCGCCGCAGGACACATCGGCCTCCGACCCGACCCACCCGGCCGGGCCCACCGCCGAGGAGGGGGAGTGATGACCTTGGCACCCGAGCTGAAAGACACCAGCCCCGAGAAGCTGCTCGCACCCGTGCTGTCGGCCTTCTGGGACGAGGACAGGTCCTGGACGCTCGACGTCTACAAGAGGCACGAGGGATACGAGGGCCTGCGCAAGGCGCTCGCGATGTCACCGGACGACCTGATCGCGTACGTCAAGGACTCCGGTCTGCGCGGCCGCGGCGGCGCGGGATTCCCCACCGGAATGAAATGGCAGTTCATTCCCCAGGGAGACGGAAAGCCGCACTATCTGGTTGTCAACGCCGACGAGTCGGAGCCCGGGACGTGCAAGGACATCCCGCTCCTCTTCGCGAACCCGCACAGCCTCATCGAGGGCATGATCATCGCGTGTTACGCCATCAGGTCGTCGCATGCCTTCATCTATCTGCGGGGTGAAGTCGTCCCCGTGCTGCGGCGGTTGCACTCGGCCGTGAGCGAGGCCTACGCGGCCGGCTACCTCGGACAGAACATCCTGGGCAGCGGCCTCGATCTCGACATCACCGTGCACGCCGGCGCCGGGGCGTACATCTGCGGTGAGGAGACCGCACTGCTCGACTCGCTCGAAGGCCGCCGTGGTCAACCGCGGCTCCGTCCCCCTTTCCCCGCTGTCGCGGGCCTCTACGCCTGCCCGACTGTGGTGAACAACGTCGAGTCGATCGCGTCGGTTCCCGCGATCCTCCAGCGGGGCAAGGAATGGTTCCGCTCGATGGGCAGCGAGAAGTCCCCGGGCTTCACGCTCTACTCGCTCAGCGGCCATGTCGCGAGCCCCGGCCAGTACGAGGCCCCGCTCGGCATCACCCTGCGCCAGCTGCTGGAGATGAGCGGCGGGATGCGGCCGGGCCACCGGCTGAAGTTCTGGACCCCGGGCGGCTCCTCCACGCCGATGTTCACCGACGAGCACCTCGACGTCCCCCTCGACTACGAGGGAGTGGGCGCCGCCGGTTCCATGCTCGGCACCAAGGCGCTCCAGTGCTTCGACGAGACGACCTGCGTCGTGCGCGCCGTCACCCGCTGGACCGAGTTCTACGCCCACGAGTCCTGCGGCAAGTGCACGCCCTGCCGCGAAGGCACGTACTGGCTCGTGCAGTTGCTGCGCGACATCGAGGCCGGCAAGGGCGTCATGTCCGACCTCGACAAGCTGAACGACATCGCCGACAACATCAACGGCAAGTCCTTCTGCGCCCTCGGCGACGGCGCCGCCTCGCCGATCTTCTCCTCGCTGAAGTACTTCCGCGAGGAGTACGAGCAGCACATCACGGGCCGCGGCTGCCCCTTCGACCCGGCCAAGTCCACGGCCTGGGCCGACAAGCACTCGGAGGTGAACGCATGACAGTGACCACCAGCGCTCCCTCCGGAGGGGGAGAGGCGGCGGTCCCGCCGGAAGACCTCGTCTCGCTGACCGTCGACGGCGTGGAGATCAGCGTGCCCAAGGGCACCCTGGTCATCCGGGCCGCCGAACAGCTCGGCATCGAGATCCCCCGCTTCTGCGACCATCCGCTCCTCGACCCGGCCGGCGCCTGCCGGCAGTGCATCGTCGAGGTCGAGGGCCAGCGCAAGCCGATGGCGTCCTGCACCATCACCTGCACCGACGGCATGGTGGTGAAGACCCACCTGACCTCGCCGGTCGCCGAGAAGGCGCAGCACGGTGTGATGGAGCTGCTGCTCATCAACCACCCGCTGGACTGCCCGGTCTGCGACAAGGGCGGCGAGTGCCCGCTGCAGAACCAGGCCATGTCGCACGGCCAGGCCGAGTCCCGCTTCGAGGGCCGCAAGCGGACCTACGAGAAGCCCGTCCCGATCTCCACGCAGGTGCTGCTCGACCGCGAGCGGTGCGTGCTGTGCGCCCGCTGCACCCGCTTCTCCAACCAGATCGCCGGCGACCCGATGATCGAGCTGGTCGAGCGGGGCGCGCTCCAGCAGGTCGGCACCGGCGAGGGCGACCCCTTCGAGTCGTACTTCTCCGGCAACACCATCCAGATCTGCCCGGTCGGGGCACTCACCTCGGCGGCGTACCGCTTCCGCTCCCGCCCCTTCGACCTGGTGTCCTCCCCGACCGTCTGCGAGCACTGCTCCGGCGGCTGCGCCACGCGCACCGACCACCGGCGCGGCAAGGTCATGCGCAGGCTCGCGGCCGACGACCCCGAGGTCAACGAGGAGTGGATCTGCGACAAGGGGCGCTTCGCCTTCCGGTACGCGCAGCAGCGGGACCGGCTGCAGACGCCGCTGGTGCGCAACCCCGAGGGCGAGCTGGTCCCTGCGTCCTGGCCGGAGGCCCTGCAGATCGCGGCCCAGGGGCTGCTCGCCTCACGCGGGCGGGCCGGTGTCCTGACCGGCGGCCGGCTCACCGTCGAGGACGCCTACGCGTACAGCAAGTTCGCGCGCGTCGCGCTAGACACCAATGACATCGACTTCCGCGCGCGCGTGCACAGCGGCGAGGAGGCCGACTTCCTGGCTGCCCGGGTCGCCGGACGCGGCCGCGACCTCGACGGTACGGGCGTCACGTACACCGTCCTGGAGAAGGCGCCCGCGGTCCTGCTCGCCGGGTTCGAGGCCGAGGAGGAGGCGCCCGGCGTCTTCCTCAGGCTGCGCAAGGCCTGGCGCAAGCACGGCCAGAAGGTCTTCTCGCTCGCCACGCACGGCACCCGCGGCCTGGAGAAGGCGGGCGGCACCCTGCTGCCGGCCGCCCCCGGCACCGAGACGGAGTGGCTGGACGCGCTCGCGAGCGGGGTCGGTCTGGAGGAGGCCGGCGCGAAGGCGGCCGAGGCGCTGCGTGCCGAGGGCGCGGTCATCGTCGTCGGCGAGCGGCTGGCCGGGGTGGCGGGCGGGCTCACCGCCGCCGTACGGGCCGCGTCCGCGACCGGCGCCCACCTGGTGTGGATCCCGCGCCGGGCCGGGGAGCGGGGCGCCGTCGAGGCCGGCGCGCTGCCGTCGCTGCTGCCGGGCGGGCGTCCGGCCACCGACCCCCGCGCGCGGGAGGAGGTCGCCGCGGCCTGGGGAATGGCCGAACTCCCGCACCGCTACGGGCGGGACACCAGCCAGATCCTGGAGGCCGCCGCCACCGGCGAACTCCAGGCCCTCGTGGTCTCCGGAGTCGAGATCGCCGACCTGCCGGACCCGGCACGCGCGCGTGGGGCGCTCGCCGAGGTGGGCTTCCTGGTCTCGCTGGAGCTGCGGCCCAGTGAGGTCACCGAGCTCGCCGACGTGGTCCTGCCCGTCGCGGCCGTCGCCGAGAAGGCGGGCACCTTCCTCAACTGGGAGGGCAGGGCGCGCCTGTTCGAGGCCGCGCTCAAGCCCGACCAGATGACCCGCCCGCTTCCCCCGACCGACGCCCGCGTCCTGCAGATGCTGGCCGACGCCATGGACGTACACCTGGGTCTGCCGGATCTGCGCACCGCCCGCGCGGAGCTGGACCGGCTGGGCGCCTGGGACGGTCCCCGGGCCACCGAACCCCTGGAGTCCGCGGCCCAGTTGCCGCGCCCGGCCGCCGGAGAGGCCGTACTGGCCGGGCACCGGCTGCTGCTCGACCAGGGCAGGCTGCAGGACGGCGACGAGGCGCTCGCCGGGACGCGGCACGCCGCCCACGCGCGCGTGTCGGCCGCCACGGCCGCCGAGGCGGGCGTGAAGGACGGCGACATCCTGGCGGTGACCGGTGCCGCCGGGACGGTCGAACTCCCGCTCAGGATCACCGCGATGCCCGACCGGGTGGTCTGGCTCCCGCTGAACTCCACCGGCGGCGGCGTCGCCTCCGACGCCGGGGCGCGGCCCGGCTCCCTCGTCCGCATCGGCCCGGCGACGCTCGCCACCGAGGCCCCCAAGGAGGTGGAGGCATGAGCCCGTACCTCGCCGCTGAAGACCTCTCGATGTTCGGCCGCGACCCCTGGTGGCTCGTCGTCATCAAGGCCGTCTTCTGCTTCGCCTTCCTGATGCTGACCGTGCTGTTCTCGATCGTCTGGGAACGCAAGGTCGTCGCCTGGATGCAGCTGCGCATCGGCCCCAACCGGCACGGCCCCTGGGGCATGCTCCAGTCGCTCGCCGACGGCATCAAGCTGATGCTGAAGGAAGACGTCATCGTCAAACGCGCGGACAAGGTCGTCTACGTCCTCGCGCCGATCGTCGCGGCCATCCCGGCCTTCATGGCGATCGCGGTGATCCCCTTCGGCCCGGCCGGCAACGAGATCTCGATCTTCGGTGAGCGCACCACGATGCAGCTCACCGACCTGCCGATCGCGATGCTCTACGTCCTCGCGGTCGCCTCGGTCGGCATCTACGGCATCGTGCTCGCGGGCTGGAGCTCCGGATCCACCTATCCGCTCCTCGGCGGCCTGCGCTCCTGCGCGCAGATGATCTCCTACGAGATCGCCATGGGCGCGGCCTTCGCCTCCGTCTTCCTCTACTCGGGGTCGATGTCGACCTCGACCATCGTGGAAGCCCAGCAGGACCGCTGGTACATCGTCCTGCTGCCGGTCTCGTTCATCATCTACATCGTCACGATGGTCGGCGAGACCAACCGCGCCCCCTTCGACATGCCGGAGTCCGAGGGCGACCTGGTCGGCGGCTTCAACACCGAGTACTCCTCGATCAAGTTCGCGATGTTCATGCTCGCCGAGTACGTGAACATGGTGACGGTCTCGGCGGTCTCGGTGACGCTCTTCCTCGGCGGCTGGCGGGCCCCCTGGCCGGTCTCCACCTTCTGGGAGGGCGCGAACCACGGCTGGTGGCCGCTGCTCTGGTTCACCGTCAAGGTGCAGTTGCTGCTCTTCTTCTTCATCTGGCTGCGCGGCACGCTCCCACGGGTCCGCTACGACCAGCTGATGAAGCTCGGCTGGAAGGTCCTCATCCCGGTCTCCGTGGTCTGGCTGATGCTCGTCGCGACCGTACGGACCCTGCGCAACGAGAACTACGACTTCGCCGACATCGCCCTCTACGTCGGCGGCGGCGTCCTGGCCCTCCTGCTGCTCTCCTTCGTCGCGGACATGTTCCGCGGCAAGCCGAAGGAGGAGCAGGAGGCGGGTCCGCCCCCCGCGTTCGACGCGACGGCGGGCGGATTCCCCGTGCCGCCGCTGCCCGGACAGGAGCTGCCGCCGGTGCCGCGACGCCGCTCGCGCCGGGAGCGGGAGCTGATTGTCAGTGGCGGGATGAATACTCAGAGTGACGACGGATCTCTGGATGGAAAGGAGGCGTCCGATGGCTGAGGAGCCCAAGGAGACCAAGCCCGGTTTCCAGAACCCGGTGGCAGGCTTCGGCGTGACCTTCAAGGCCATGTTCAAGAAGCGGCTGACCGAGCAGTACCCGGAACAGCAGAAGACCACCGCTCCGCGCTTCCACGGACGGCACCAGCTCAACCGCCATCCGGACGGCCTGGAGAAGTGCGTCGGCTGCGAGCTGTGCGCCTGGGCCTGCCCCGCCGACGCGATCTACGTCGAGGGCGCGGACAACACCGAGGAGGAGCGCTACTCGCCGGGCGAGCGGTACGGCCGGGTGTACCAGATCAACTACGCCCGCTGCATCCTGTGCGGGCTGTGCATCGAGGCGTGCCCCACGCGCGCGCTGACGATGACGAACGAGTTCGAGCTGGCCGACTCCAGCCGCGCCAACCTCATCTACACCAAGGAGCAGCTGCTCGCCGGTCTCGAGGACGGCATGGTGGACACGCCCCACGCGATCTACCCCGGCACGGACGAACAGGACTACTACCGGGGCCTGGTGACGGAGGCCGCGCCCGGCACCGAGCGGCAGGTCGCGCACTCCAAGGGCGAGGTCGTGCAGGAGGCCGACTCGACCTTCGGCGGGACCGAGCCGGCGTCCGAGAAGGTGATCGGCCGATGACCGCGCAGCTCGCCGCCTACTCCACCTCCACCGGAGAGGCCTTCCAGTTCTGGGTCCTCGGCACGATCGCGGTGATCGGCGCCCTGTGCACCGTCTTCATGAAGAAGGCCGTGCACAGCGCGCTCTGCCTGGCCGGGACCATGATCATCCTGGCGGTGTTCTACCTTGCCAACGGCGCCTACTTCCTCGGCGTCGTGCAGATCGTCGTCTACACCGGCGCGATCATGATGCTGTTCCTGTTCGTGGTGATGCTGGTCGGCGTGACCGCGGCGGACTCCCTGAAGGAGACCATCAAGGGCCAGCGCTGGCTGGCCCTTCTGTGTGGCCTCGGCTTCGGCATCCTGCTCTTCGCCGGGATCGGCAACGCCTCCCTGACGGAGTTCAACGGCATCGCGCAGGCGAACGCGAACGGCAATGTGGAGGGCCTGGCCGCCCTCCTGTTCACCAAGTACGTCTTCGCCTTCGAGATCACCGGGGCCCTGCTCATCACGGCGGCCGTCGGCGCCATGGTGCTCACCCACCGGGAGCGCACCGAGCGTGCCAAGACCCAACGCGAGCTGGCCGAGGAGCGGGTGCGCGAGGGCAAGCACCTCCCGCCGCTGCCCGCACCCGGTGTGTACGCGCGGCACAACGCGGTGGACATCGCCGGCCTGCTGCCCGACGGCACCCCGTCGGAGCTCACCGTCAGCAAGACGCTGCGCGAGCGGGGCCAGATCCGGGACGTGTCCACGGAGGCCCTCAACGACCTCAAGGCGCTGGAGCAGCGTGCCGAGGAGCGCCTGGAGCGCACGAACAGTGGGGAGGCGGCCAAGTGAACCCGGTCAACTACCTCTATCTCGCGGCCCTGTTGTTCACGATCGGCGCCACCGGCGTGCTGATCCGGCGCAACGCGATCGTCGTGTTCATGTGCATCGAGCTCATGCTCAATGCCTGCAACCTCGCGCTCGTCGCCTTCTCTCGCATGCACGGCAATCTCGACGGCCAGATCATCGCCTTCTTCACGATGGTCGTCGCCGCCGCGGAGGTCGTGGTCGGGCTCGCGATCATCGTGTCGCTGTTCCGTTCCCGCCACTCGGCCTCGGTCGACGACGCCAGCCTGATGAAGCTGTAAGGGGTCGCTGAATCGTGGAGAACCTGATTGCGCTGCTCATCGCGGCGCCCCTGCTCGGAGCGGCGGTCCTGCTGTGCGGCGGCCGGCGCCTGGACGCCGTCGGGCACTGGATCGGCACGCTGCTCGCGTCCGTCTCCTTCGTGTTCGGCGCGATCCTCTTCTTCGACCTGCTCGGCAAGGACGCCGAACACCGGACGCTGACCCAGCACCTGTTCAGCTGGATCCCGGTGGAGGGCTTCCAGGCAGACGTCGCCTTCCGCCTCGACCAGCTGTCGATGACGTTCGTCCTGCTGATCACCGGCGTCGGCTCGCTGATCCACCTGTACTCGATCGGGTACATGGAGCACGACGAGCGCCGCCGCCGCTTCTTCGGCTATCTGAACCTGTTCCTCGCGGCGATGCTCCTGCTGGTCCTCGCCGACAACTACCTACTGCTCTACGTCGGCTGGGAGGGCGTCGGTCTCGCCTCCTACCTGCTGATCGGTTTCTGGCAGCACAAGCCCAGCGCCGCCACGGCCGCGAAGAAGGCGTTCCTGGTCAACCGCGTCGGCGACATGGGTCTGTCGATCGCCATCATGATCATGTTCACCACCTTCGGGACCTTCGCCTTCGGTCCGCTGCTCGGCAGCAGCGAGGAGCCCGGTCTGGTCGGCGAGGCCTCCGAGGGCACGCTCACCGCCATCGGTCTGATGCTGCTGCTCGCGGCCTGCGGCAAGTCCGCCCAGGTGCCGCTGCAGTCCTGGCTCGGGGACGCGATGGAGGGCCCGACCCCGGTCTCGGCCCTGATCCACGCCGCGACCATGGTGACCGCGGGCGTCTACCTGATCGTCCGCTCCGGCGCGATCTTCAACGCCGCCCCCGACGCCCAACTGCTCGTCACCATCGTCGGCGCCGTCACGCTCCTGTTCGGTGCGATCGTCGGTTGCGCGAAGGACGACATCAAGAAGGCGCTGGCCGGTTCGACCATGTCGCAGATCGGCTACATGGTCCTCGCCGCGGGCCTCGGCCCGATCGGCTACGTGTTCGCGATCATGCACCTGGTGACCCACGGCTTCTTCAAGGCCGGGCTCTTCCTCGGCGCGGGTTCGGTCATGCACGGCATGAACGACGAGGTCGACATGCGCAGGTACGGCGGCCTGCGGAAGTACATGCCGGTCACCTTCGTCACCTTCGGCCTCGGCTACCTCGCCATCATCGGCTTCCCGGGTCTGTCCGGGTTCTTCTCCAAGGACAAGATCATCGAGGCGGCGTTCGCCAAGGGTGGCACCGAGGGCTGGATCCTCGGGGCCTGCGCCCTGCTCGGCGCGGCGATCACGGCGTACTACATGACACGCGTGATGCTGATGACGTTCTTCGGCGAGGAGCGCTGGCGCCACGCCCCGACGGCCTCCCCGGCCCAGCCCAGCGCGGAACCGGCCGCCGAGCACCGCGGCGAGCACGCCGAACCGCACCCGCACGAGTCGCCGAGCTCCATGACGATCCCCATGATCGTGCTGGCCTTCGGATCGGTCTTCGCGGGTGGCCTGTTCAGCATCGGCGACCGCTTCGTGCACTGGCTGGAGCCCATCACCGGTCACGACCACGGCGACTCCCCGCTCAGCGCGGCCACGGTCACGACGTCCACGGTCGCCGTGATGGTCATCGGCGTCACCGTCGCCTACCTGCAGTACGGCCGGCGCCCGGTGCCGGTCGTCGCCCCGCGCGGGTCCCTGCTCACCCGGGCCGCCCGGCGCGATCTGCTCCAGGACGACTTCAACCACGTCGTCCTCGTCCGCGGCGGCGAGCACCTCACGCGCTCCCTGGTGTACGTCGACCACACCCTGGTCGACGGCGTCGTCAACGGCACGGCGGCCTCGGTCGGCGGCCTCTCCGGACGGCTGCGCCGGCTCCAGAACGGCTTCGCGCGGTCGTACGCGGTCTCGATGTTCGGCGGTGCGGCACTCCTCGTCGCCGCGACCCTGCTGATGAGGGCGGTCTGATACCGATGTCCTTTCCCCTGCTGACAGCGACGGCGGCGCTCCCCGCGATCGGGGCGATCGCCACGGCGGCCGTACCGGCCGCGCGGCGCACCGCCGCCAAGTGGCTGGCGCTGCTCTTCTCGCTCGGCACGCTCGCGCTCGCCGTCGCGATCCTGGTCCGCTTCGACCCGGACGGCGACCGCTACCAGCTCACCGAGTCCCACTCCTGGATCAAGGAGTTCGGGGTCCGGTACGACCTGGGCGTGGACGGCATCGCGGTGGCCCTGATCGCGCTGACCGCCCTGCTGATCCCGTTCATCGTCCTCGCGGGCTGGCACGACGCCGACCCGCTGGAGACCGGCAGCAAGCGGTGGCGGCCGACGCAGGGCTTCTTCGCCCTGATCCTGGCCGTCGAGGCGATGGTGATCCTCTCCTTCGAGGCCACCGACGTCTTCCTCTTCTACATCTTCTTCGAGGCCATGCTCATCCCGATGTACTTCCTCATCGGCGGCTTCGGGGACCGTGCCCACGAGCACGGCGAGGAGGTGGCGTCGACACAACGCTCGTACGCCGCGGTGAAGTTCCTCCTCTACAACCTGGTCGGCGGTCTGATCATGCTGGCCGCGGTGATCGGCCTGTACGTGGTCGCCGGGAACTTCTCGCTCCCCGAGATCGCCGAGGCCCGCGCCAACGGCTCGCTGGACATGGCGACCAATACCGAACGCTGGCTGTTCCTCGGCTTCTTCTTCGCGTTCGCGGTGAAGGCGCCCCTGTGGCCGCTGCACACCTGGCTGCCCAACGCCATGGGTGAGGCCACCGCCCCGGTCGCCGTCCTGATCACCGCCGTGGTCGACAAGGTCGGCACCTTCGCGATGCTCCGCTTCTGCCTCGGGCTCTTCCCGGAGGCCTCGAAGTGGGCGACGCCCGCGATCCTGGTCCTCGCGCTGATCAGCATCGTCTACGGCGCCCTGCTCGCCGTCGGCCAGCGGGACATCAAGCGCCTGGTGGCCTACGCGTCGATCTCGCACTTCGGCTTCATCATCATGGGCATCTTCGCGATGACCAGCCAGGGCCAGTCCGGCGCGACGCTGTACATGGTCAACCATGGCCTGTCCACGGCCGCGTTGATGCTGGTGGCCGGCTTCCTGATCTCGCGGCGCGGCTCGCGGCTCATCGCGGACTACGGCGGAGTGCAGAAGGTCGCCCCGGTGCTCGCCGGCACCTTCCTGATCGGCGGCCTCGCGACACTGTCGCTGCCCGGACTCGCCCCGTTCGTCAGTGAGTTCCTGGTCCTGGTCGGCACGTACGCGAGGTATCCGGTGGTCGGCATCATCGCGACCTTCGGCATCGTGCTCGCCGCGCTCTACACCCTCGTGCTGTACCAGCGGACGATGACGGGCCCGGTGAAGCCCGAGGTCTCCACGATGCCCGATCTGAGGGTGCGGGAACTGGCCGTCGTCGCCCCGCTCGTCGTACTGCTGATCTTCCTGGGCGTCTACCCGAAGCCCGTCACGGACATCGTCAACCCGGCGGTCGAGCAGACCATGTCCGACGTACAGAAGAAGGACCCCCAGCCCGAGGTGGAGGCGGCCAAGTGAGCGCATCAGCCGTCCACAGCCTGTGGACAACCGCGGCCGATCCGATCTCGAAGATCGACGCGCCGAAGATCGAATACGGACAATTGTCGCCCACGCTGATCGTCGTCGGCGCGGCGATCGTGGGCGTGCTGATCGAGGCGGCCGTTCCGCGCAAGTCCCGCTACTACGCCCAGGTGTTCGTCTCCGCCGTCGCGCTCACCGCCGCTTTCGCCGCGGTGGTCGCGCTCGCGGCCGACGGCTACGGCACCACGAAGGCGGGCATCGCGGCGATGGGCGCCATCGCCGTCGACGGCCCCGCCCTCTTCCTCCAGGGCACGATCCTGCTGGCCGGCCTGGTCGGCCTGTTCACCTTCGCGGAACGGCGGCTCGATCCGGCGGCGCACGGCAACCGCGTCGACTCCTTCGCC
This sequence comes from Streptomyces sp. NPDC003635, assembly GCF_053587635.1. NCBI lineage: Bacteria > Bacillati > Actinomycetota > Actinomycetes > Kitasatosporales > Streptomycetaceae > Streptomyces > Streptomyces sp. NPDC003635. The sequence goes on from NZ_JBSFOK010000021.1 coordinate 36,665, forward strand.
GCGCAGGCCGCGTCCGTGCCGGGCAGTGACAGCGAGAAGGCCGCGGTGAAGGCCGGGTTCACCACCACCGAGGTGTTCCCGCTGCTGCTCTTCGCCGTCGCGGGCATGCTGGTCTTCCCGGCGGCCAACGACCTGCTGACGCTGTTCATCGCGCTGGAGGTCTTCTCCCTCCCGCTGTACCTGATGTGCGCCCTCGCCCGCCGCAAGCGGCTGATGTCGCAGGAAGCGGCGGTGAAGTACTTCCTGCTCGGCGCCTTCGCCTCCGCGTTCACCCTGTTCGGCATCGCGCTGCTGTACGGCTACGCGGGCTCGGTGTCGTACGCGACGATCGCGCAGGTCGTCGACGGCACCCTCACCACCGTCGACCCGGCCCTCGCGGACACCATGGGCAATGACGCCCTGCTGCTCATCGGCATGGCGATGCTCGTCATGGGCCTGCTGTTCAAGGTCGGCGCCGTCCCCTTCCACATGTGGACGCCGGACGTGTACCAGGGCGCGCCGACCCCGGTGACCGGCTTCATGGCGGCGGCGACCAAGGTGGCGGCCTTCGGCGCGCTGCTGCGGGTCCTGTACGTCGTGCTGCCCGGTCTGCGCTGGGACTGGCGGCCGGTGATGTGGGCCGTCGCGATCATCACCATGCTGGGCGGCGCCATCGTCGCGATCACGCAGACCGACATCAAGCGGCTGCTGGCGTACTCGTCGATCGCGCACGCCGGCTTCATCCTCGCCGGTGTCATCGCGACCTCGCCGGACGGTGTGTCGTCGGTCCTCTTCTATCTGGCCGCGTACTCGTTCGTGACGATCGGCGCCTTCGCGGTCGTCACGCTGGTGCGGGACGCGGGCGGCGAGGCGACGCACCTGTCCAAGTGGGCTGGGCTCGGCCGGCGTTCGCCGCTGGTGGCGGCCGTGTTCGCGGTGTTCCTGCTGGCCTTCGCGGGCATCCCGCTGACCTCCGGGTTCGCGGGCAAGTTCGCGGTCTTCAAGGCCGCGGCGGAGGGCGGGGCGGCACCGCTGGTCGTGGTCGGTGTGATCTCGTCGGCCATCGCGGCCTTCTTCTACATCCGGGTCATCGTGCTGATGTTCTTCAGCGAGCCGCGGCCGGAGGGCCCGACGGTCGCCGTGCCGTCGCCGCTGACGATGACGGCGATCGGGGTCGGCGTGGCGGTCACGCTGGTGCTCGGCGTGGCGCCGCAGTACTTCCTGGACCTCGCGAGCGATGCCGGGGTGTTCGTGCGCTGACCTGCTGCTTCCACACGGAGGGCCCCGGATCCCGAGAGGGGAACCGGGGCCTTTCGCGCGCTCAGTGGTGGCACTTGACCTTGGGGTTCCACAGGCCGAACAGGCCGTTCGGGTTCTCCTTGTAGATCCACGCGTGCAGTGTGTAGAAGTTGCCGTTGAGCGGCTCGGTGTAGGCGCGCGGGCCCTTGAAGGTCTGACCGAACATCGTCGGTGCGCTCTTGTGCGTGGCGGCGTTCGCGATCCACTCCACGCCGACGAGTCTGCGTCCGCCCTCGGGCGTGTCCTCGTAGAGGAGGGCCGCCGGCGTCTCGGGCGTCAGTTTGTCGACGTTGTCCGTGTTGAAGTAGTGGTAGCCCATACCGCCGTCCGGGGGCTGTTCGGCGCACGGGGTGGACTTGAACCCGTCGGCGACGGCGAGGGGCTCGTAGTGGTAGGCGCCCGTCGCCCTGTAGGTGCCGGCCAGTTCGCCCCAGATGAGGGGGTCCGGGGCCGGGGCGGCGTGCGCGGGAGCGGCGGCCAGGGCGAAGGCTCCGGCCATCGCCAGGCCGACGGCGGCTGTGAGGGGCCGAGGGGACATGGTGCGACTCCTTGAGAGGCTCGGGCGCGCCCTTACGGCACACCGTCCGCCGAGGTCGAGAAGGTGGGCGGGCCTCCCCCGTCCCGCCCGACGAGCATGTTCCGGCAGGTCGGGCCCTGCCAGGTGACAGGGGCCATTTGACTGACTACCGAACGTCACGTGAGCAGCCTGTGGATAACTCCGGCACTGTCGGTGCGGACGCCTATCGTGGACGCAGTGGTCGAGGAGCGACGTACGGGGGGCACGACGATGGGCGGGACGGGCGGGATCGGTGCGATGACGGCGGCAACCGCGAGCGAGGCGCTGGCCACGCTCCACAGGGTCTTCGGGTACGAGGCCTTCCGGGGCGAGCAGGAAGCGGTCATCGAGCATGTGGTGGCCGGTGGCGACGCCGTGGTCCTCATGCCGACCGGCGGCGGCAAGTCGCTGTGCTACCAGATTCCGTCCCTGGTCAGACCCGGTACGGGCATCGTCGTCTCGCCCCTGATCGCGCTGATGCAGGACCAGGTGGACGCGCTGCGGGCGCTCGGCGTACGGGCCGGGTTCGTCAACTCCACGCAGGACTTCGACGAGCGCCGGGTGGTGGAGGCCGAGTTCCTGGCGGGGGAGCTGGACCTGCTGTATCTGGCCCCGGAGCGGCTGCGCCTGGAATCCACGCTGGAGCTGCTCTCGCGCGGCAAGATCTCCGTGTTCGCGATCGACGAGGCGCACTGTGTGTCCCAGTGGGGCCATGACTTCCGCCCCGACTATCTGACACTGTCCCTGCTCGGCGAGCGCTGGCCGGACGTGCCGCGGATCGCGCTCACGGCGACCGCCACCCGCGCGACGCACCAGGAGATCACCCAGCGGCTGAACATGCCGACGGCCCGGCACTTCGTGGCGAGCTTCGACCGGCCCAACATCCAGTACCGGATCGTGCCGAAGGCCGACCCGAAGAAGCAGCTGCTGGGCTTCCTGCGCGAGGAGCACGCCGGGGACGCGGGCATCGTCTACTGCCTCTCGCGCAACTCCGTGGAGAAGACGGCGGAGTTCCTGTGCCGCAACGGCGTCGAGGCGGTGCCGTACCACGCCGGGCTCGACGCGGGGACCCGCGCGGCGCACCAGTCCCGGTTCCTGCGGGAGGAGGGTCTGGTCGTGGTGGCGACGATCGCCTTCGGCATGGGCATCGACAAGCCGGACGTGCGGTTCGTGGCCCACCTGGACCTGCCGAAGTCGGTGGAGGGCTACTACCAGGAGACGGGCCGCGCCGGTCGCGACGGGCTGCCCTCCACGGCGTGGATGGCGTACGGCCTCAACGACGTCATACAGCAGCGCAAGCTGATCCAGTCCGGCGAGGGTGACGAGGCCTTCCGGCGGCGGGCGGCGGCCCATCTGGACGCGATGCTGGCGCTGTGCGAGACGGCCCGGTGCCGGCGAGGGCAACTGCTGGCCTACTTCGGGCAGGAGCCGGATCCGTCCGGATGCGGGAACTGCGACACGTGCCTGACCCCGCCGGAGACCTGGGACGGCACCGTCGCGGCGCAGAAGGTGCTGTCGACGGTGGTGCGGCTGCAGCGGGAGCGGGGGCAGAAGTTCGGGGCCGTGCAGATCATCGACATCCTGCTGGGGAAGCGGACGGGCAAGGTCATCCAGTTCGACCACGACCGGCTCTCGGTGTTCGGCATCGGGGAGGAGCTGAGCGAGGGCGAATGGCGGGGTGTCATCCGGCAGTTGCTGGCGCAGGGGCTGCTCGCCGTCGAGGGTGAGTACGGGACCTTGGTGCTGACCGAGGGCAGTGGGGGTGTGCTGCGGCGGGAGCGGGAGGTGCCGCTGCGCAAGGAGCCGAAGAAGCCGGTGGCCTCGCGCTCGGCGTCGGGGGCGTCGGGGAGGGGCGAGCGGAAGGCGAAGGCCGCGGTGGCGGAGTTGCCGTCGCATCTGGTGCCCGCGTTCGAGGCGCTGCGGGCCTGGCGGGCCGAGCAGGCTCGGGAGCAGGGGGTTCCGGCGTATGTGATCTTCCATGACGCGACGTTGCGGGAGATCGTGACGGCGTGGCCCTCGTCGGTGCGGGAGTTGGCGAGCGTCGGCGGAGTGGGGGAGAAGAAGCTGGCGACGTACGGCGAGGGCGTGATCGGGGTGCTGGCCGGGCTGGGTGACACGGGCGCCGAGGCGGTGTCCGCGACGGCGCCCGAGCGGGCGGAGGACGACGCGTGGCCTGAGGCTGAGCCCGACCTGGAGCCGGAGCCGGACGACTGGGCGTGAGGGCGGTGCACCTGGCGCCGTAGTCGGCGTGGGGGCGGGTTTCGCTCCCCCTCTCGGGCGGAGTGCTTCTCCCGGAGACGCCCCGGTCTACGCCAGCGCCGTCAAGCCCGGGCCGAAGACGATCAGGAGGGGGAGCAGGGGGACCAGCGCCGCGGTTGCCGCCGTGAGGACTCGGTGGCGGCGGCCCAGGCGGGGGCGGGGTTCCAGGAGGCGGTCCACTCGCTCGCCCAGGAGGCGGTTGCTGGAGGCGCAGGACAGGACGCCTCGGTGCTGGTTCAGCTCGATCAGCGCCAGAGCCGTCGTGAGGTGACCGCACCGGCGGGACGCCGTGTCGTCCGCGGCCAGTTCGACCAGCCGGTGCGTCTGGTCGCAGAAGTGGGAGAACAACGGGACGCGGGGGAAGCCGGTGGCAAGGGCCGTGGAGAGGTGCAGCAGCCAGTCGTGGCGGGCGCGCGCGTGGCCGCGTTCGTGGGTGAGGACCGCGTCCAACTGGTGGTCGGTCAGCCGGTGCAGGGCGCCCGTCGTGACGATCAGCTGGGGCGGGTTGCCCGGCATCCACCAGGCGTCCGGGTACTCGTCCTCCAGCACCAGCAAGGGGCCGCGCGCGGCAGGCAGCCCCGCCGGCAGGTCCGGAGCGCGTTCGCGCAGGTGGGCCCTGGCCTGGCCGCGACTGCGGCGGGCCTCGACCAGCTCGCGGGCCAGCATCGCCGTGGTCCAGGCGGCGCCGCAGGCCAGCAGCAGGGTGAGCGCGGTCGCCCAGACCGGCGCCGCGGAGAGGTCGTACGCCGCGGTCACGGCCGGCGGCGCGGGCGCGAAGACATGGTCGCGGACCGTGTGGAAGACGGCTGCGGCACCCAGGACCAGGGCCGTCAGACAGCACAGCAGGACGGTGGCGACCAGGCACTGCCACACCCACAGCCCGACCACCGGCTCCCGCTCGGGCCAGGCGGCCCGGGTCAGGGAACGCGGCACCGGCACGGCGGCCGTCAGCGCGACGGCGCTCAGCAGGAGCAGGCAGACGGTCATGCCACGGGCTCCGGATCCTGGTCGGGACAAGGGCGGCTGCGGTGCGGTCCGTGCGCGGGCGGTGCGGAGCGGGTGCCGCGCGCACCGTCCGCCGCCCAGTATGACGGCGACGGAGGGCACGCGGCAGACGTCTGCGGCCGGTGAACTCCCGGCCGGGACGAAAGGCGGGCAACCGTCGGGAAGGAGCGTCAACCCCCCTACGGACGCGGGCTATTGAAACCGGGGGAAGGCGTACGCCTCACCCCGCCACCACCCGTCCCGTCACCTCGCCCAGCCCCACCCGGGCGCCGTCCGCACCTGGTGCCCATGCCGACAGGGTCACCACGTCGCCGTCCTCCAGGAAGGTGCGCTTGCCGTCGGGGAGTTCGAGGGCGTCGCGGCCGTTCCAGGTCAGCTCCAGCAGGGAGCCGCGTTCGCGTTCCGTCGGGCCGCTGACCGTGCCGGAGCCGTAGAGGTCGCCGGTGCGCAGGGAGGCGCCGTTGACCGTCATGTGGGCGAGCTGCTGGGCGGCCGTCCAGTACATCGTGGAGAAAGGGGGCTCGGCGATCACATGGCCGTTGAGGGACACCGAGATCCGCAGGTCGTAGCCACCGGGCTCCTCGGCCGCGTCGTCCAGGTAGGGCAGCAGTTCGTGGGTGCGCTCCGGCGGCGTCACACGGGCCGCGTCCAGGGCGTCCAGCGGGGTGATCCACGCCGACACCGAGGTGGCGAAGGACTTGCCGAGGAACGGGCCGAGCGGGACGTACTCCCAGGCCTGGACGTCACGCGCGGACCAGTCGTTGAGCAGGCAGAGCCCGAACACGTGCTCCCGGAAGTCACCGAGGCCGACCGGGCTGCCCATCGCCGAGGGCACGCCCACCACGAAGCCGACCTCCGCCTCGATGTCCAGTCGGACGGACGGGCCGAAGACGGGGGCCGCGTCGGTCGGGGCCTTGCGCTGGCCGGAGGGCCGTACGACATCCGTGCCGGAGACGACGACCGTGCCGGAGCGGCCGTGGTAGCCGATCGGGAGGTGCTTCCAGTTCGGGGTGAGGGAGTCCGCCGCGTCGGGGCGGAACATCTGGCCGACGTTCCGGGCGTGGTTCTCGGAGGCGTAGAAGTCGACGTAGTCCGCGACCTCGAAGGGGAGGTGCAGGGTCACCGAGGACAGCGGGTGGAACAGCGGCTCGATGGTCTCCCGGTGCGACGGCACCGTGACCCAGGCCGTCAGCGCGCGGCGCACGTCCGACCAGGCGGTGCGGCCGGCGGCCAGCAGCGGGTTGAGCGTGGGCCGGTCGAGCAGGGAGGCGTACGGGGAACCCAGCACCCGCGCCGCCGCCCCCGCGTCCAGGACGTGGTCGCCGAGCCGTACACCGACCCGGCGGTCTCCGTCCTCACCGGGGACGGAGAAGACACCGTACGGAAGGTTGTGCGGGCCGAAGGGGTCGCCCTCGGGGAGATCGAAGGGGGGCATGGGTGCTGCCTCACTCTCGTGCGTGCCACGGGTCCGTGTCGTCGCCGGACACGTTACGTGTGGGGCACCCCTCTTGGGCAGTGCCGAAGGAGCGAGATGATCAGTCGTCGAAGACGCCCCGCGCCCGCTCCGGGCACCGCTCCCGCCCGCCGACGATCGGCGCCCGGACGTCGCCATCGGCTACCACACGGAGTCCCGGTCCTGGCCGACCGCACCAATCGCCCCCGTTCGTCACAGCTTGCCCTCATTGCACCATATGCGGCTGATATCAAGGGAGTTGGAGGGGGCGCGCGGGGCCGTGGTGGACGCCGGGGTCGTCCGGTTCGCGCTGAGTCGCCGGGGCGTCCTGTCCGTATTCTCTGATCATGGCCGCACCCATCGCATATTCACTCATCGCCACCGATCTGGACGGAACGCTGCTCCGAGGCGACGACACGCTGTCCGACCGGTCGCTCGCCGCGCTCGCGCGGGTGGCGGAGTCCGGCGCCCGGCACCTGGTGGTGACCGGCCGGCCGGCGCCCAGGGTGCGGCCGCTCCTCGACCTCCTCGGAAGCGAGGGGCTCGCGGTGTGCGGGCAGGGCGCGCAGGTGTACGACGCCGGCGCGAACCGTCTCCTGTGGTCGGTCACCCTGGACCGGGAGTTGGCCGAGACCGCGCTCGGCAAGATCGAGGCCGAGGTGGGGCAGGTCTACGCCGCGGTCGACCAGGACGGCGTCGACGGGCTCACGCTGATCGAGCCCGGCTATCTGATGCCGCACCCCACCCTGCCCGCGGTGCGGGTCGGGCGGCGCGACGACCTGTGGTGCGAGCCGATCAGCAAGGTGCTGCTGCGCCATCCCGACCTGTCCGACGACCAGTTGGCGGCGACGGCCCGCTCGGTGGTCGGTTCGCTGGCGACGGTCACCATGTCGGGCCCGGGGACGGTCGAACTTCAGCCATGCGGCATCACCAAGGCGACCGGCCTCGCGCTGGCCGCGGACCACCTCGGCCTCGGCCCGGAGCGGACGATCGCCTTCGGGGACATGCCCAACGACATCCCGATGTTCGACTGGGCGGCGCACGGCGTCGCGATGGCCAACGCCCACCCCGAACTCAAGGCGGTTGCCGACGAGATCACCCTGTCGAACGAGGACGACGGCATCGCCGTCGTCCTCGAAAGACTCTTCCGGTAGCGGGAGAAGGCTCAGTACGCGCCGAAGACGTTGTCGATCGAGCCGTACCGCTGGGCAGCGTAGTTGCAGGCGGCGGTGATGTTCGCGACCGGGTCGTAGGGGTCGTAGGAGGTGCCCGCCACGTGGTACGCCTGGAAGGTCGGGTCGATCACCTGGAGCAGGCCCTTGGACGGGGTGCCGGCGGCGGCGTTGGAGTCCCAGTTGTTGATCGCGTACTGGTTGCCCGAGGACTCCCGAATGATGTTGCGGTAGATGCCGTCGTAGCTGCCGGGGATCCCGTTCTGCGCCATGACCTGGAGGGACGCGCGGATCCAGCCGTCGAGGTTGTTGGCGTACCCGAGCGAGGTGGCGGTGGTGACGGTCGAGGTGGCCGCCGAGGCGTTGGTCGCGCCGATGAGGGGGAGCGCGAGTACGGCGGCTCCGGTGCCGAGGACGGCGAGCTTGCGGGCGACGCGGCGGGGGCGGCGGGGCTGAGCGGCAGCAGACATGACGAGGTTCCTCTCCGGCGCCTGCGAGGTGAGCTGTCGGGTTCGGGCGGGAGCTGCCCGGCCGCGCACCACGAAGAGCGCACGACTTCACCCCGAGCCGTACCGGTATGTCCGAAGACGTCCGGCCCGGCGACGTACCTGGGTCCCCCGCTCCTGCCGTACGAAGATCTCGGTGGAGTCGGACGGCGGCAGGATGAGGCGTCCGCCCGACAGGCCGGGAACGTATGCGAGAGCACATGTCCGAAACAAGTGGCGGATTCACATATCAAGGGATTTGATCTTTACCCAAGGGGTGTGCGGCTGTTGAGCCTTTGCGGGTGCCAAGGTTCAACTCGCAAGCGACGAGGGGGTGTCGGGGGAAGTCTGTGGGACGACTGTGCGCACCCTCGCGTGAGTCAATTCACGCCCAGCGCAAGACCTACCAAATCGGGCAATCAATCCAATAGGGCCTTATCAACCGGCCGTTCGCGGAATCCGCTTCTCCCACGTCCGGTGGAACACCACCTCGCCGCCCTCCCGGCAGATCACCTCGTTCGTGGCGACGAAGTCCTCCGCGTCGCAGGCGATCTCCGAACGGGTCTGTACGGAGGTGTCCCACGCCAGTTCCGGGCGGTGCAGCCGGATCGACCACTCCGAGCCGGCACGGGCGGAGAGCGGGTCCGCCTCCTGGATCGTGTACGTCTCCAGCGCGTCCTCGGTGAACTCCAGACCGTCCGGGTACACGCGCGTGCCGCCGTGGCGAGGCTCGACCTCCAGGCGCCACTCGCCCTTGGCCACGTCACGGACGACGAGCCGCTCGGGGGGCGGCTCGTCCAGGGTGACCGGGCAGCTCACGCCCAGCGGCTCGGCGTGCTCCGGTTCGTCGAAGGTGATCTCGGAGGGGATCACGGAGGTGATCTCGGGGTCGGTCTCGAAGCCGTCCCCGCCGGCGCTGTCGGAGGAGACGGCACGCGCGCGTACCGGCAGTTCCAGGAAGCTCCCCGCCGGATCGAGCGAGAAGCCCGCCGCCGACTCCGGCTGGGGCCAGACCCAGGGCCAGTACGCCGACGACACCGCGAGCCGGATGCGATGGCCGGCCGGGAAGGCGTGTCCGACGGCGTTCAGCTCGAACGCGACGTCCTGGGTGGCGCCCGGCTCCCATGGCACCGCCCGGTCGCGGCCGTGCCGCGCGGAGAGGTTCAGCACGCCCCGTGTGACGAGCGTCGAGGAGCCGTCGGGGGCGACATCGCAGACCCGGGCGACGACCTGCCCGCGCGGCACCTCAGAGGTCAGCCGCAGCCGCACCCTCGGCCGCCCCAGCACCCAGGTCTCCTCGCCCACCGCGAACTCGAAGCAGGCCGAGCGCGCGTCCTCCTCCCGCTGGTCCGGCGGCAGGTCGGCGTCGTTCCCGAACGGCACGAAGCGGCCGGCGTCCACCCCGGTCTGCATGGGCGACCGTACGAGCACGGGGGCACCCTGGAAGGCGTACGTCACGTCCGTGACGTTCGGGGAGGGCCAGGCCGGCTCGCCGACCCAGCGGCCGGGCAGGGTGTCGTACACCGTGGCGGGCGGGTGGGAGCCGCTGACGTAGGCCCGCAGGAGGGGTTCCGGGAGGGGCCCCCGGTCTTTCAGCCAGTGGTCCCACCAGCGCAGGGTCTCCTGGAGGAACCCGATCGCCGGTCCCGGCGGCAGTCCTCGGTCGGGGTACTGGTGGGACCAGGGCCCGATCAGGCCGCGGACGCGGTCGGCGGGCAGGTGCTCGAGGAGCCGGAGCACGGTGTCGCGGTACGGGTCGTGCCAGCCGCCCACCGCGAGGACGGCGGCGTCGATGGCGCCGTAGTCCTCGCAGACGCTGCCGTGGCGCCAGTAGTCGTCCCGGGTCTGGTGGGCCAGCCAGGTGTGCAGGAGCGGTTCGACGGCCTCCAGGCGCTTGAGCCACAGCTCCCGCCAGGCCGCGCCGACGTGGCGCGGATCGGGTGGGCGGGAGACGAGGGCGAGCATGGTCGCCGCCCAGGCGTGCATGTCGACCGCGAGGACGGAACCTCCCGTGTAGTGCACGTCGTTGTCATAACGATCGTCGGAGGAGCAGACCGTGACGATCGCCTTGAGCGGCTCGGGCGCGAGGGCCGCGATCTGGAGGGCGTTGCAGCCGCCCCAGGAGATGCCGAACATGCCGACCTTGCCGTCGCACCAGGGCTGGGCCGCCAGCCAGTGCACCACCTCGACCCCGTCGGCCAGCTCCGTCGCCGAGTACTCGTCCGTCGGCAGCCCCTCGCTGTTGCCGTGCCCGCGGACGTCCACCCGGACGGAGGCGTAGCCGTGACCGGCGTACCAGGGGTGGCGCTGGAAGTCGCGCGGGGCCGTCCAGTCGGTCAGCCGGTACGGGAGGTACTCGAGAAGCGCCGGGACGGGTACGTCGGTCAGCGGGCGCCACACCCGCGCGTAGAGCAGGGTTCCGTCCGCCAGCGGGATACGGAGGTCCTCGTGAGTGGTCTCGTAGGGGAAGGACGTACGGATGTGCGGGCTCATCGCGATGCCCCCGCCCTCGGGGCCGGGCCGCTGCCGGGTGAGACATCGACTTCGGTTCGAGACACGCTCCACTACTTCCACGTAAGTCGATGGATATCCGTTCTTATCAGGTGATCAAAAACATAGCCGCCATGATCCGGTACCGCCCGTCGTGGACCGGTGGGCGGCGACGGTGATCGAAACGTGACCGGATACGCTGACTTGAGTGAAGGCAGCGACCTATCGACAAACCGCGTAATCGCCAGTAGACACCAGCAGACAGGAGACCCCTCGTGACCGTCGTCGGGCCGTTCGGGCTGAGCGTGCGGGACCAGGCTCTGGAAGCCGATGTCCAGGCCGGATTGGCGGCTGTCGAGGAGGGATTGCTCGAGGCCACCAAGAGCGAGGTCCCCTTCATCACGGGGGCGGCCCAGCATCTCGTGCGCGCCGGCGGGAAGCGGTTCAGGCCGCTGCTCGTGATGCTCGCCGCGCAGTTCGGGGACCCGTACGCGCCGGGCATCGTGCCGTCGGCCGTGGTGGTGGAGCTGACCCACCTGGCGACTCTGTACCACGACGACGTGATGGACGAGGCCGAGGTCCGGCGCGGGGTGGACAGCGCGAACACCCGCTGGGGCAACTCGGTCGCGGTCCTCACGGGTGACTTCCTGTTCGCCCGTGCCTCGCACATCCTCGCCGACCTCGGTCCCGAGGCGGTCCGGGTGCAGGCCGAGGCGTTCGAACGGCTCGTGACCGGGCAGATCCTGGAGACCGCGGGGCCGCAGGACGGTCGGGACCCGATCGAGCACTACCTGGACGTGCTGGCCGGCAAGACGGGCTCGCTGGTGGCGGTGTCGTGTCGGTTCGGCGCGATGATGTCGGGGGCCGACGAGACGGTCGTGGACGTGCTCACCCAGTACGGCGAGCGGCTGGGGGTCGCCTTCCAGCTCGCGGACGACGTGCTGGACATCGCCTCCGACTCGCACGAGTCCGGCAAGACCCCGGGCACGGATCTGCGCGAGGGCATTCCGACGCTGCCCGTGCTGCGGCTGCGCGAGCGGGCGGAGCGGCTGGGGCTGGCGGAGGACGTCGCGCTGTGCGAGCTGCTGGACTCCGACCTGAGCGACGACACGCGGCTCGCGGAGGCCCTGGCCGGGCTGCGCGGGCATCCAGCCCTGGAGCAGGCCCGGCGGGACACCGTGCGGTACGCGCAGGACGCGCGGGCTTCGCTGGCGCCGCTGCCCGAGTGCGACGCCAAGGCCGCGCTGATGGAGCTGTGCGACGCGGTGGTGCACCGGGCGGGCTAGTGCCGCGTCAGGCAACGTTTGCCCGCGACGGGGCGAACGTTGCCTGATGCGGCACTAGTGGCCTGCGACCCCGTGCAGGCGTTCGTGACCCGCCTCACACCGGTGGACTGAGTCCAAACTCGGATCTTCCCGTATTCATGCCCAGAAGTCGACGCAGGGGGCGTCGGCTGACATACGGGGAGAAAACCTCATGCGTACGAGCCTGATCGTCGCCGCCGTCGCCGTGGCCGCCGCTCTCGTCCCCACATCCGCCACCGCCCACGACGGCCGGACCGCCCACGACGGCGGGACCGCCGACAGCGGCGCCACCGTCCTCGCCGCCAGCCTTCGCGGCGCGAACGAGGTGTCGGTCGGGGACCCGGACGGCGCCGCCCTCCAGTTCGTCGAGGTCAAGGGCGACGAGGTGTCCGTCGCCGTCAAGTGGCGCGGGGTCGACCGGCCCACCGCGCTCCACATCCACCAGGGAGCCAAGGGCACCAACGGCGGGGTCAAGGTCGACTTCACCGGCCTGCTCACGAAGAGCAAGAGCAAGAGCAAGGGCAAGGGCAAGACCCTCACCGGCAGCGTCCAGGTGCAGGACGCGGCCCTGCTCGACTCCCTGCGGTCCGACCCCGGCTCGTTCTACGCCAACCTGCACACCGCCGCGTTCCCGGCCGGCGCCGTCCGCGGGCAGCTCCACAAGGTCACCACCGCCTTCGACTTCCGCCACGCGCTCGACAACTTCCAGGCCTCCGTCATCAAGGGCCGCCAGATCTACGAGTGCAAGCCGGCCGAGGGCGGCGGCCACGCCTTCGCCCAGCGGGACGTCAGCGCGGTACTGGCCGGGCCCATCGCGCACTCCTTCGTCGCGCCCAACTCCGGTACGCCGCAGTGGATCGCACCCGACCGCAGCGCGGTCACCGGATCGGTCATCAGCAGGACCCCGAACGGGTCGGGGAACATCCCCGAGCTGGACCTGAAGGCCACTCAGTCCGGCAAGCACCGGGGTCTGCTCGCCCGTACCGCCGAGATCCTCCGGCTCAACACCGTCGGCGGCGTCGCCCCGGCCGGCTCCTGCGCCCCGGGGACGATCGTCGGCGTGCCCTACCAGGCGGACTACGTGTTCATCCAGCGCTGATCGAGAGCACCCGGCGCTGATCGAGAGCACCCCGGGCGGCGTCCTCCCTCCGCGACCCCTACGGGTCGGGGGAGACGCCGCCCTCTCGTGTCATACCGCAGGTGTACACGGAGTTGAGCCCGCGGTCTGACGCTTGGCGGCCGCCGATTTGGTCAGATGGTGACAACGGAAAACACCACTCCTCACCGATTCGGGTGAGAATGGCGGCTACGGGCTGGACGCACGGGAGTTGGCAGGCCGCCGCCGACGACGGAGGTAAGGCACACATGGCACCGTACGAATCCGACGACAGCACGACCGGGGACGAGACCGACGACCTGCGCTCCGGGCGGCGCAAGGCCGCGCGGTACGTCGTGCCGGTCGCGGTGGTGGGCGTGGCGGCGGCGACCATCGGTCTCGTCCCCGCCCTCGCCGACTCGGGCGACCCCGACCTGCCGGAGATCAGCGCACAGCAACTCATCGAGAAGATCGCCGAGTCCGACGTGCAGCGGCTGTCCGGAACCGTGAAGATCAGCACCGATCTGGGGCTGCCCGACCTCGGTGGCCTGGAGAGCTCGCTGGCTTCCGGGGCCATGGAGTCCGGGGACGGCTCGTCCGCCGACCCGTCGACCAAGCTCACCGAACTGGTGTCCGGCACGCACACCCTGCGCGTCGCCGTCGACGGGCCCGACCGGCAGAAGCTCTCCCTGCTGGAGAACGCCGCCGAGTACAGCCTGATCCACAACGGCAAGGACGTCTGGGGCTACGACAGCGCCACCAACGAGGTCTTCCACGGCACCACCGAGGAGAGCATCCACGAGGAGACCCCGGCCACGCCCAAGGACCTCACCGAGGAGACGCTGAAGGCGGTCGACGACACCACCTCCGTCACCGTCGACGGCACCGCGCAGGTCGCGGGCCGGGACGCCTACCGGCTGCTGATCAAGCCCAAGCAGGACGACACCACGGTCGGCGCCATCACCGTGGCCGTGGACGCGAAGACGGGCATGCCGCTGAAGTTCACGCTCACCCCGTCGAGCGGCGGCGCCGCCGTGGTGGACGCCGGCTTCACGCAGGTCAGCTTCGCCAAGCCGGACGCCTCCACCTTCGACTTCACCCCGCCGAAGGGCGCCAAGGTCACCGAGGAGGGCGAGGTCCAGGCCCCGGAGGAGCACTCCAAGGCCCCTGAGGGCGCTCCCGAGGGCGAGCCCGAGGTCATCGGCGAGGGCTGGAACTCCATCGCCGTCCTGGACGGTGGCGGCGAGGGCATCCCCTCCGGCTCCGAGGTCGGCGGTGACCTCGGCGGCTTCCTGGACTCCCTCGGCGACAAGGTGAAGGGCGAGTTCGGCGAGGGCACGGTCTTCAAGACCCGCCTGGTCAACGCCTTGATCACGGAAGACGGCAAGGTCTACGTCGGAGCGGTCACCAAGGATGCCCTGGTGAAGGCGGCGAACGCCGGGTAAGAAGGCACCCATGACCGAAACGTCCGCCGCGGAAGCGGAATCGGAAGCGGAACAGGAGCGGCACCCCGCGGGTGACAGCGTGATCGTCACCCGCGCGCTCACCAAGCGCTACCGCGGCGGACAGCTCGCCGTGGACGGCCTCGATCTGACCGTCCCGGCGGGCAGCGTCTTCGGCTTCCTCGGCCCCAACGGCTCCGGCAAGACCACCACCATCCGGATGCTCATGGGGCTCATCGAACCCACCTCGGGCACGGCCCGGGTACTCGGCCGCCCCATGCCCCGGGCGACCCGCTCGGTCCTCCCGCACGTCGGCGCCCTCATCGAGGGCCCGGCGCTCTACGGCTTCCTCTCCGGCCGCGACAACCTCCTGCGCTACGACGCCGCGGACCCGACCGCCGACCCGCGCACCCGGCACGACCGCGTCGCGGCGGCGCTGGACCGGGTGGGCCTGACGGCCGCCGCGGGCAAGAAGGCCAAGGCGTACTCGCTCGGCATGAAGCAGCGGCTCGGGCTCGCGGCGGCGCTGCTCCAGCCGCGCCGGCTGCTGGTTCTGGACGAGCCGACCAACGGCCTCGACCCGCAGGGCATGCGCGAGATCCGGGCGCTGATAAGGGAGTTGGCCTCCGACGGCACGACCGTCTTCCTCTCCTCACACCTCCTCGACGAGATCGAGCAGGTGTGCACCCACGCGGCGGTGATGGCGCAGGGCCGGCTGGTCACCCAGGGCGCGGTGGCGGAGCTGGCGGCGGGGACGCGCGGTCGCCTGGCCGTGACGACCCCAGACGCGGCGGACGCGGCCCGGGTGCTGAAGGAGCAGGGGCTGTCCGACGTGGTGATCGACGACGACCGGGTGACGGCGGAACCTCCGGACGGCGAACTGGCCGACATCAACGAGGCCTTGGTCGCGACGGGGGTACGGGTGCGGGGCTTCACGATCGAGCGGGCCTCCCTGGAGGACGCGTTCGTGGCGCTGACGGGGGAGGGCTTCGATGTCGCGGGCTGAACTCGCGCGCCCGGCGAACCCGCTGTGGTCCTTCGGGCTCCTGCGCAACGAGCTGCGCATGACGCTCGGACGCTGGCGCACGCTCGCCCTGCTGGGCGTACTGGCCGCCGTACCGGTCCTCGTCGGCGTCGCCGTGAAGATCGAGACCGGTGACGGCGGATCCATGGGCGGCGGGGGAGGGGAAGGCCCCGCATTCATCTCGCAGATCACCAACAACGGCCTGTTCCTGGTCTTCACCGCCCTCGCCGCGACGCTCCCCTTCTTCCTGCCGATGGCCATCGGCGTCGTCGCGGGCGACGCCATCGCCGGCGAGGCGAACGCGGGCACCCTGCGCTACCTCCTGGTCGCCCCGGCGGGCCGCACCCGGCTGCTGCTCACCAAGTACGCGACCACGATGGCCTTCTGTCTGCTGGCCACGCTCGTGGTCGCGATCTCGGCGCTGACGGTCGGCGCGCTGCTCTTCCCGCTGGGGGACCTGACGACGATCTCAGGCACCCGGATCGGCTTCACCGAAGGGCTCGGCCGGGCCCTGCTGATCGCGCTGGTCGTCGCCGCGTCCCTGACCGGGGTCGCGGCACTGGGCCTGTTCGTCTCGACCCTGACCAACAGCGGCATCGCGGCGATGGCGACGACGGTGGGTCTGCTGATCACCGTCCAGATCCTCGACCAGATCCCCCAGCTCGACGCGTTCCAGCCGTACTTCTTCTCCCACTACTGGCTGTCCTTCGCAGACCTGATGCGCGACCCGGTCTACTGGGACGACCTGGTGAAGAACCTCGGCCTGCAGGCCCTGTACGCCGGGGTGTTCGGCACGGCGGCGTGGGCGAGGTTCGCGGCGAAGGACATCACGGCGTAGGCCGTCAGTCCTCGTACGGGAACCGGGCGAGCGGTGCCTCGCCCCCGTCCCGTGCACCCTGGAAACTCTGGAAGAACGACTTCGCGCGGGTCAGCGCCTCGGTGTCGTTGCGTACGTCGCCGGGCTTGCTGCCGTTGCCGAGCAGCACCCCGCCGAAGCGCATCCCCATGTAGGCGGCCGAGTTGTTGAGCGCGCCGATCAGCGGGTCGGCGACCACCGGTTCGCGGTCGGAGAGCACGGTGACGCCCCACAGCGTGCGCCCCGCCATGGTCGCCTTGAAGTCGAGGCCGGGGGTGCGCAGCCAGCCGGACCAGTAGTCGAGGTAGCGCTTTGCCGGGGCGGACAGGGTGTACCAGTACAGCGGGGAGGCGATCACGACGTCCGTCGCGGCGACCGTGGCGTCGAGCAGCCGCGCGACGGGGCCCTCGGTCGGGCGGACGTGGTCGGTGTCGTGACGCAGATCCTCGAAGTCCGGCAGCGGGTACTCGGCGAGATCGATCCACTCCTGCTCGACGGCCTCCGGCAACTGCTCGGCGGCGCGGCGGGCGAGGAACTCGGTGTTGCCGTCGGGGCGGCTGCTGCCGAGGACGAACAGGAAACGGCGGGTCATGGATCCCCCAGGATGCGAATGGTCGGCGTGCGCGAACAAACTGCATCTGCAGTATATGCGTACGCAAGTAGTTGTCGAGGGGGTTCTATCGGCGCACGGTTCCCTTCGGCGTGAGGGTCCCTATCGGCGTACGGCTCCCATGAGGTGAGCCAGGGCGTCCGTCTCCCGGGGCGGCTTCCCGTCGGTCTCACCGAGCCGCCAGGCCTGCACCCAGGGGACGCGGTACACGTCGACGAGCGACTCGATCGCCTTCACCCCTTGGGCCAGCTGCCGCGGCAGCCGTCCGGGCGCGTCCGCGACGAGCACCACTCCGTCGAGGTCGAGGCCGGGGGGCACCTGCCCGTAGCGGAACGCCTCCACCGCACGCAGTACGGCGTCCAGTCCGGCGGCGTGCGTACGGCCGACCAGGAGGACGGACCGCGGATCGGCGGGCCCGGGCCAGTCACGTCCGCAGTCGTGGCCGCCGTAGACGCGGGCCAGCGTGGTGGCGCCGGCGCCGCCGTGGGTCGCGACCCAGGAGTAGCGGCGGGGTGTGGCGGACGGCCGCGCGTCCTCGCCCGGCGGTACGGCCACCGGTCCGCGTATCCAGATCTCCGGTCCCTGCTGCACGTCAGTCCGCATGCCCGTGTTCCTCCCTCGTCACGCCAACGATCTTGGGTGGGTGGGGGTGCCCGAAGCGGGCGGGATTCCTGGAACGAGGCTGTGACGCGGCGGTGACGTGTGCGCCGGGCACCTGCGGAGAGACTCGGTGGTAGGTGTAGCCAGCGAGTGAGGAACCGATGTCTCGACTCAGCCGCGCGAAGAGGCGGGAACAGCAGCAGTCCGGGCCTTCGGCCTCCCCGATCGACGTGCACGTCCCGACCGCCGACCCGCGTACCGCCTCGGTCGGCGGCGTCCCGGTCAGGGCGGCCGACGGTGAGGAGATCCAGCAGACCGTCCTGAACCACCTGCACGGCATCGCCCTCACCACCGGTCACCCGGTCCGGGCGACGATCCAGGACGACCGCATCGGCTACGCCGTACCCCTGCAGGTGCACCCGGACGGTTCGAGCGAACTGACGGGAGACCCGACCCCCACGGCTCCGCGCGGCGAGGACGCCGCGCCCCTCGCGACGGAAGCGCCACCCCGGCCTAACCGGGACAGGCCGACCCACCTGCTCCGGGCCGTCCCCGACTCCGCCCCGACGCACCCACTACGAGCCGTACCCGCCCCCGCCGCGCTCCCCGACGTCCCCCTGCCCGCCCCCGCACGGAACGCCGCGCCCGCCCCGGCCCGCTTCCCGGACGCCCCCGTACCGGACCCGGGCCGCTTCCCCGACTCGGCGCACTTCCCGGACGCCCCCCTGCCCGCCCCCGTACGGGACGCCGTGCCCGACTCGGCCTGCTTCCCGGACGCACCCCTCTCGGCCCCCGCATCCGACTCGGCGCACCTTCCGGACGCCCCCCTGCCCGCCCCCGCCCCCGGCACGGTCGCTCCGCCGATGGGGGAGTTCGGGCCGCCGCCCGTCATGGACGCGCCGGTGCCGAGGCCGTTCGACGCGCGGACGCGGCCGCTGGTCGCCCGTAAGGTCCCCGCTCACGTGGACCCCGTCCCGGAGGACCCGGCCCTCGACGCCGCGCCCAAGCCGCCCACCCCGCCCCGCGGCTTCGACGCCGTGGCCGAAGCCGTGCTCGGTGACGAGCCGCTTACCGGCACCGCTCTCCTCGCGGAGCCCGTCGCCCGGATCAACGCGGCCGTCCGGGAAGGCCGCACGCCCGACGCGGCGGAACTGGCGGCGCGGACCGTGGCGCAGGCGTCCCAGAGCCTGGGCCCCGAACACCCCGAGGTGCTGCGGCTGCGGGAACTGGCCGCGTACATCGCCTACCTGGCCGGCGACCCGGCACGGGCCTGCGCCCTCTCCCTCGACCTGGCCCGGATACACCACCGCGCCCAGGATGCCGAAGCCGCCTACGGCAACGTCCTGAGCGCGGCGACCGCCTGGCGCGGCGTCCGCGATCCGGAACCGGGCCTGCGCCTGGGCGAGGACCTGGTCACCCTGTGGGCCACCCTCGTCACCGAGGGCGGCCCCGCCGCGGAGGACGCCGAGCGGCTGGAGTCGGCCCGCGCACGCATGAACCGGCTCACCGAGCGCGCCCGGAGCGCACAGTCCTAGAACCGGCCCGGGCCGCTCACTGCACGCAGAACTCGTTCCCCTCCGGATCCGCCATCACGATCCACGCCCCCGACGGTTCCGCGACCTCCCGCAGCACACGCGCGCCGAGCCCCCGCAACCGCTCCACCTCGGCCTCCCGCTGCCCCTCACCCGCGTGCAGGTCGAGATGGAGCCGGTTCTTGACGGTCTTCTCCTCCGGCACCCGCTGGAACAGCAGCCGCCGCCCGAGCCCGGTGCCGCTGTCCTTGTCGTACGGGTCCTCGGGATGCCGTACCGCGACCAGGTCCCGGAAGGCGAGCCGCGCGTGGAACTCCACGGTGGCCTCGCGCGGCAGCGCGCCGAGTTCCAGCAGCCGCTGGATGAGCGCGTCGTTGTCCTCGACCTCGTAGTGCAGCGCGGCGGCCCAGAAGTCCGCCTGCGCCTGCGGGCTCGCGCAGTCGATGACGAGCTTCCAGTGCAGGGGCGCGGGAGCTGATGCGGATTCAGGTGTCTGCGTCATGGGGTCACTTATAGCGGCCCTCCAGGTCAGAACCTGTCCTAATGGACCACGGCGGCCTGTTCCCGTTCGCACGCCTCCCGCGCCCGCGCGATCCCGCCCAGCGGGGTCAGCTCGTACTCCACCCGTGGCGGTACGACCGGATGCACGGTCCGCTTCACCAGACCGCCCCGCTCCAACGGCCGCAGCGTCCCGGTCAGCCTGCGCCGGCTGACCCCGTCGATGTCGGCGCCGAGGACACACTGTCCGCGTTCCGTACGGCGCTCGTGGTGCCGGTCGCGATGGTGGTGCTGGGGCTGATGGTGTCGGCCCTCAGCGCCCGGGCGTTCCGGCGCGCGGAGCGCCAGGCGTCGGCCGTCAGCAGCGTCAGCGCCAGCCAGACCAGCGCGAACCCGGCCCAGCGCTCGGCGGGCATGGCCTCCGCGAAGTAGAGGACGCCGAGGAGGAACTGGAAGACGGGCGCCAGGTACTGAAGGAGCCCGAGGGTGGACAGCGGCACGCGGATGGCCGCCGCTCCGAAGCAGACCAGCGGCAGCGCGGTGACGAGGCCGGTGGTGGCGAGGAGCGCCGCGTGCCCCGGGCCCTCGGTGGTGAAGGTGGAGTCGCCCTGGGCCGTCAGCCACAGCAGGAAGGCGAGGGCGGGCAGGAACTGGATCGCGGTCTCCGCGGCCAGCGACTCCAGACCGCCGAGGCCCACCTTCTTCTTCACCAGTCCGTACGTGGCGAAGGAGAAGGCGAGGATCAGCGAGATCCACGGCGGACGGCCGTAGCCGACGGTGAGGACGAGTACCGCGGCGAAGCCGACCCCGACCGCCGCCCACTGCACGGGCCGCAGCCGCTCCTTCAGCAGCAGCACGCCCATCGCGATGGTGACCAGGGGATTGATGAAGTACCCGAGCGAGGCCTCGACGACCCGGTCGTTGTTCACGGCCCAGATGTAGACGCCCCAGTTGACGGCGATGACGGCCGAGGCGACCGCGATGAGCGCGATCCGGCGCGGCTGGCGCAGCAGCTCGCCGACCCATCGCCAGCGCCGGATCACGAGAAGGGCCACGGCGACCGCGGCGAGGGACCACACCATCCGGTGGGCCAGCACCTCGAAGGGGCTCGCGGGCTTCAGCAGCGGGAAGAACAGGGGGAACAACCCCCACATCCCGTAAGCCGCGAAGCCGTTCAGCAGTCCTATGTGCCGCTCGCCCCTCGGCTTCTTGCTCACGGGCCCTCCTCCTGGTCGTACTCGCCTGGAAGAAGGTAGCGCCGATCACCCGGGGCTGTCATGCCCGTATCGCCATACGGTCATGACAGCCCGGAGGTGCGTCTCAGCCCTTGAGCCCGGCGGCGATGGCCTCGGCGAACGGCGTGGTCGGCCGCCCGGTGAGCCGGGACAGATCGCCGGAGGAGACGACCAGCTCGCCCTTGGCTATGGAGGCGTCGACGCCGACGAGGATGTCGACGAACGGCGCGGGCATGCCGGTGCCGCCGAGGATCCCCTTCATGGCCTCACCGTCGACCGCGTGGTAGCCGATCTCCCTGCCGGTCTGGCGGCTGAGCTCGGCCGCGTACTCGGCGAAGCTCCACGCCTCGTCGCCGCCCAGTTCGTACGTCCGGTTCTCGTGCCCCTCGCCGGTCAGTACGGCGACGGCGGCGGCCGCGTAGTCCGCCCGCGAGGCCGAGGAGACCCGCCCGTCACCGGCGGCCGCCACGACCGCGCCGTGCTCCAGCACCGGGGCGAGGTTCTCGGTGTAGTTCTCGTGGTACCAGCTGTTGCGCAGCAGCGTGTACGGCAGGCCCGAGGCGAGCAGGGCCTCCTCGGTGCCGCGGTGGTCGTCGCCGAGGGCGGCGGTGAGGCCGCCGGGTGCGCTGGTGTAGGCGAGCAGGGCGACACCGGCGGCCTTCGCGGCCTCGATGACGACGCGGTGCTGGGCGACCCGGCCCTTGTCGAACTCGTTGCCGGAGACCAGCAGGACCTTGTCGCCGGCGGCGAACAGGCCGTTGAAGGTCTCGGGGGCGTTGTAGTCGGCGACCGCGATCCGCACGCCGCGCTCGGCGAGGTCGGCGGCCTTCTCCGGGGTGCGGACGACGGCGGTGACCTGCTCCGCCGGCACCTTCTCCAGCAGCTGCCGCACGACGTGACGGCCCAGGTGTCCGGTGGCTCCGGTGACGACGATGCTCATTCTTGTGACTCCTTGTGGGGTGATCTGGGATCGACCCTAGGAGTTCCGCTAACTATTGGAAAGTACCCACTTTGAAGTAAGGTACGGGTATGGCAGTAAGTACCGTGAACAGGGACTGGCAACCGGACGGCGAGACGATGTGCCCGTACCGCCTGGTGCTGGAACACGTCACCAGCCGCTGGGGCGTCCTGGTCCTGATCAACCTCCTCGACCGCCCCCACCGCTTCAGCGAACTCCGCCGAGCGATCAGCGAGGTCCGCCCGGTCAGCGAGAAGATGCTCACCCAGACCCTCCAGACCCTGGAGCGCGACGGCATGGTCCTCAGGGACGCCAAACCGGTGATCCCGCCCCGCGTCGACTACTCCCTCACCGAACTGGGCCACGAGGCGGCGGAACGGGTCCGCGACCTCGCCGGGTGGACTGAGCGGCGGATGGACGCGGTGCAGGAGGCGCGCGAGAGGTATGACGCACGAAAGAGGGCTGCTGAGCTGGGCTGACGTCGACGCTCAGGGTCTGTGAAACGTATGGCGCAGGCGCTCGCCGGGCACATACATGTCAAGGCCATGGTGGACATGAGCGGTACGTCCTTCCATGCGCCCCTTTTCCGCCTCCTGCGCCGACTTGAGCCGCCAGGCATGCTGGAGGCGGGGCGCTGTGCCCACCCGCGTGCCGGTCCTCGTGCCGCTCACGAGAGCCTCGGCCGGCAGCCGGATGCCTGACCCGGGGGTTCGCCTTGGCCACACAGAATCCAGATGCGCGAGGGAACGATTCAGCAGCGGGGGCAGGGCCCGGCTGGGCACGCACCCGCTTTCGACGCGTGTCCCGCCGTCGTCGCCAGGAGAAGCTGGCGGAGGGCCTGCTCCATCAACTCACCTTCCTCGCCCAGGAGATCCGGCACTCGAACCAGATCCAACTTCATCGGATCATGGCGGCGCAGATGGAGCGGGCGATAGCGGACCCGGCACTGGCGGAGGCGGTGAGCACCTTGTCGGGCCTCTCGGAGCACGAGCGCCGTCAGATGATCTTTGTCAACGCTCAGTACACCGCGAACGTGCTCCACCATCGTGTCGGCGCCATGGAGTGGGACGAACTGATCGGCGCTTTGAGGGTGTTGTGCCGGGCCCCAGTTTTCGACGCTTACTGGGACATGACCCGGGAGCACCGGCGGAGCCTGCCCGGCGAATCACTCGAGGCGCGCGTGGGCAGGGCGGTCGACCTGATCGTGGAGGGGCTTCGTGACGATCCCGAGGAGTGGTGGGTGGTGGGCACACCTTGATTCGTTCACTCCAGAGGTCTAACTTCGTTTGAATCTGCATGACTTGGGGGCAGATACTGTGCCAGTGCACAGTGATCTTCCTGCCCTCAGCATCCTCCGCCGTCTCGGTGACTCACCGCGGGAGCGCGGGAGTACGACCTTCGAGACATGTCCGGACCTCTTCGAACTGAGCGACGGAAGCTTCGCTGTCATCGGTACGGACCGGACCGATGAACTGGACGCCCTGCTCCCCGCCGACGCGGCCCGGGCCGACTACGAGCGCATCGTCGTCATCACCCGTGACACCCTCCTCAGAGCCAAGCGGGACATCCCCGACGCATGACACGGAGGGCCCGGACGCCGTACAGCGTCCGGGCCCTCCGTGAGTTACGTCGCCGTCAGCCGACGACCGTCCAGGTGTCGCCGCCCGCCAGTAGTGCGGCCAGGTCGCCCTTGCCGTGCTGTTCGATCGCGGTGTCCAGTTGCTCGGACATCTGGGTGTCGTAGACCGGGCGTTCGACGCTGCGGAAGACGCCGATCGGGGTGTGGTGGAGCGTGTCGGGGTCGGCCAGGCGGGAGAGGGCGAAGGCCGTGGTGGGGGACGCCGCGTGGGCGTCGTGGACGACGATCTCGGCCTCGTTCTCCGGGGTCACCGCGACGACCTTCAGGTCTCCCGTCACCCGGTCGCGGACCACGCCCCGCGTCCCGTCCGTGCCGAAGCGGATCGGCTGCCCGTGCTCCAGCCGGATCACCGCCTCCTCCGCCTGCTGCTTGTCCTTCAGCACCTCGAAGGCGCCGTCGTTGAAGATGTTGCAGTTCTGGTAGATCTCCACCAGCGCGGTCCCGGGGTGGGCGGCCGCCTGGCGCAGCACCTCGGTGAGGTGCTTGCGGTCGGAGTCCACCGTCCGCGCCACGAAGGACGCCTCCGCGCCGATCGCCAGCGACACCGGGTTGAAGGGCGCGTCCAGCGAACCCATCGGCGTCGACTTGGTGATCTTCCCGACCTCGCTCGTAGGGCTGTACTGACCCTTCGTCAGGCCGTAGATCCGGTTGTTGAACAGCAGGATCTTGAGGTTCACATTGCGACGCAGGGCGTGGATCAGGTGGTTGCCGCCGATCGACAGCGCGTCGCCGTCGCCGGTCACCACCCAGACGGACAGGTCACGCCTGCTGGCGGCCAGGCCCGTGGCGATCGCCGGGGCACGGCCGTGGATCGAGTGCATCCCGTACGTGTTCATGTAGTACGGGAACCGCGAGGAGCAGCCGATGCCCGAGACGAACACGATGTTCTCCCGCGCCAGCCCCAGCTCGGGCATGAAGCCCTGCACCGCGGCCAGGATCGCGTAGTCACCGCACCCGGGGCACCAGCGCACCTCCTGATCGGACTTGAAGTCCTTCATGGATTGCCTGGCCTCGGCCTTGGGAACGAGCGAGAGCGCCTCGATCGTGCCCGTGCCTTCCCTGGACGTCTCAGGCATCGATGGCCTCCTTGAGAGCCGTGGCGAGCTGTTCGGCCTTGAACGGCATGCCGTTGACCTGGTTGTACGAGTGGGCGTCCACCAGGTACTTCGCCCGGATCAGCGTGGCGAGCTGACCGAGGTTCATCTCGGGGACGACAACACGGTCGTACCGCTTCAGGACGTCACCGAGGTTGCGCGGGAAGGGGTTGAGGTGCCGCAGGTGCGCCTGTGCGATCTGCTGTCCGGCGGTGCGGAGCCGGCGCACGGCCGCGGTGATCGGGCCGTAGGTCGAACCCCAGCCCAGGACCAGTGTCGTGGCGCCGTCCGGATCGTCGACCTCCAGCTCCGGCACGTCGATACCGTCGATCTTCGCCTGCCGGGTGCGGACCATGAAGTCGTGGTTGGCGGGGGCGTAGGAGATGTTGCCGGTGCCGTCCTCCTTCTCGATCCCGCCGATGCGGTGCTCGAGTCCGGGGGTGCCGGGTACGGCCCACGGCCGGGCGAGGGTCTGCGGATCGCGCTTGTACGGCCAGAAGACCTCCGAGCCGTCCTCCAGGGTGTGGTTCGGGCCCTGCGCGAACTGCACCCGCAGATCCGGGAGTTCGTCCAGCTCCGGGATCCGCCACGGCTCGCTGCCGTTGGCCAGGTAGCCGTCGGAGAGCAGGAACACCGGAGTGCGGTACGTCAGCGCGATCCGCGCCGCCTCCAGCGCCGCGTCGAAGCAGTCGGCCGGCGTCCTCGGCGCGATGACCGGCACCGGCGCCTCGCCGTTCCTGCCGAACATCGCCTGCAGCAGGTCCGCCTGCTCGGTCTTGGTCGGCAGACCGGTCGACGGCCCGCCGCGCTGGATGTCCACCACCAGCAGCGGCAGTTCCAGCGAGACGGCGAGACCGATGGTCTCCGACTTCAGCGCCACACCCGGACCCGAGGTCGTCGTCACCGCGAGCGAGCCGCCGAACGCCGCCCCGAGCGCCGCCCCGATCCCGGCGATCTCGTCCTCCGCCTGGAAGGTCCGCACGCCGAAGTTCTTGTGCTTGCTCAGCTCGTGCAGGATGTCGGAGGCCGGCGTGATCGGGTAGGAGCCCAGGAACAGCGGCAGGTCCGCCTGCCTGCCCGCCGCCACCAGACCGTAGGACAGGGCCAGGTTCCCGGAGATGTTCCGGTAGGTGCCGACGGGGAAGGCCCTGGCGGCCGGCGCGACCTCGTAGGAGACCGCGAAGTCCTCCGTCGTCTCGCCGAAGTTCCAGCCGGCCCGGAAGGCGGCGATGTTCGCCGCCGCGATCTGCGGCTTCTTCGCGAACTTCGACGTCAGGAACTTCTCCGTGCCCTCCGTCGGCCGGTGGTACATCCACGACAAGAGGCCGAGCGCGAACATGTTCTTGCTGCGCTCGGCCTCTTTGCGGGACAGATCGAACTCTTTGAGGGCTTCCACTGTCAGTGTCGTCAGCGGCACCGGATGCAGGTGGTAGCCGTCCAGTGAGCCGTCCTCCAGCGGCGAGGAGTCGTAGCCCACCTTCTGCATGGCCCGTTTGGTGAACTCGTCCGTGTTGACGATGATCTCCGCGCCGCGCGGAAGGTCCTGCACATTCGCCTTCAGCGCCGCCGGATTCATCGCGACCAGCACGTTCGGCGCGTCGCCCGGCGTCAGGATGTCGTGGTCGGCGAAGTGCAGCTGGAAGGAGGAGACACCGGGGAGGGTCCCGGCGGGGGCGCGGATCTCGGCAGGGAAGTTCGGCAGCGTCGACAGGTCGTTGCCGAAGGACGCCGTTTCCGAGGTGAAGCGGTCACCGGTGAGCTGCATACCGTCACCCGAGTCCCCCGCGAACCGGATGATCACCCGGTCCAGCCGGCGTACGTCTTTCGCCGTCGCCGGTTTGCGCTGCTCTCCCACTAGTGCTTCGTCGGCCTGCTCCGCTGGGCTACTGACCTGGCTGGTCACTGAACTGGACCTCCTTCGAGGCGGCTGTCGGGGAGCGGCCTTCCCGCAGGCCCTCCCACAGGATCAACCCTACGTCCGCAAAGGTCGCCTTCCCCGGGCCATTCGCATGATGGACACGGTTTTGAGACGCTTCGCCACCCTGACTTGTCATGATTTTCCCGCCCCCCGGGCGCTTCCTCCGAAGACGCTCCCCGCTCGCTGTGTGGTTCTGAGTCCCCCCTCTGTGTTTCTTCAGGCCGGCGTCGCCGCGCCCGGGCTTGGCTGACACAGTGTCAGTTCGTCAGGAGTTCAGGTAGGTCAGGACCGCGAGAACGCGCCGGTGATCCCCGTCACTCTGGGACAGCCCCAGCTTCAGGAAGATGTTGCTGACGTGCTTCTCCACGGCCCCGTCGCTCACCACGAGCTGCCGGGCGATGGCGGAGTTGGTCCGCCCCTCGGCCATCAGCCCCAGGACCTCCCGCTCCCGCGGGGTGAGCCCCGCCAGCACGTCCTGCTTACGGCTGCGCCCGAGCAGCTGCGCGACCACCTCCGGGTCCAGGGCCGTGCCCCCCTCGGCCACCCGCACCACCGCGTCCACGAACTCCCGCACTTCCGCCACCCGGTCCTTCAGCAGGTACCCGACCCCGCGACTGGAACCGGCCAGCAGTTCGGTGGCGTAGCGCTCCTCCACATACTGTGACAGCACCAGCACACCGAGTCCCGGATGCGCCTTGCGCAGCTGTACGGCGGCCCGCACACCCTCGTCGGTATGGGTCGGCGGCATCCGTACGTCCGCGACCACGACGTCCGGCAGCGTGCCCTGCGCGTCGAGCTCCGTGATGGTCTTGATCAGTGCTTCTCCGTCGCCCACGCCGGCGACGACCTCGTGCCCGCGGTCGGTCAGCAACCGGGTCAGGCCCTCCCTGAGCAGCACTGAATCCTCGGCGATGACCACCCGCACCCTGTCCTCCACGACTTCCGGCCCCCCGAGCCTGTGTTGCGTCCGGCCGGCTGTCTTCCGGCCCGGTCCCACGGCTCCTCAGTATCGCGCGATCGGCCGGTTCGCACCGGGCCTGTGGATAACCTGGCCCGCCGCGGGGGCTGCGCGGGCGGGCAGGGGGGCGGATTCCGGCCGCGCCGCACGTGCGAGGTCCGCCTCCGGCAGAGGAGGCGGACCTGAAAAGCGGTCGCGCGGGTCCCTACACGGCACGCCAGGGAAGCTCCGCCGTGATCCGCGTCGGACCACCCACCGGCGAGTCCACGACCAGGATCCCGTCCACGGCGTCCAGGCGTTCGGCGAGCCCGGCCAGGCCCGACCCGGCGGTGGTGTCGGCGCCGCCGACGCCGTTGTCGACGACCTGGAGCATCAGCCGGTTCTCCACCCGCCAGACGTCCACGCCCGCCCAGGTGGCCCGCGCGTGCTTGCTGATGTTCTGCAGCAGTTCCGAGACGGTGAAGTAGGCGATGCCCTCGATCGCCGGGACCGGCCGCGCGGTCAGGTCGACCTGCACCTCGACCGGGACCGTGCAGCGCGAGGCGACCGAGGAGAGCGCGGCGTCCAGACCGCGGTCGGTCAGCACGGCCGGATGGATCCCGCGGGCCAGGTCGCGCAGCTCCTGCAGGGCCGTCTTCACCTCGCCGTGCGCCTCGTCCACCATGCGCGCCGCGGCCTGCGGATCCTCCGCCAGCTTCTCCTTCGCCAGGCCCAGATCCATGGCCAGCGCCACCAGACGGGCCTGCGCGCCGTCGTGCAGGTCGCGCTCGATGCGGCGCAGATCGGCGGCGGCGGTGTCGACCACGATGCCGCGGTCCGACTCCAGCTCCACCACGCGCGTGGCCAGCCGCGACGGGCCGAGCAGCCCGTGCACCATCAGCCGGTCCACCATCGTCAGCGCCCGCACGATCCACGGCGTCGCCAGCGTGAAGAGCAGTCCCACCAGCGCGGTCACGGTGATCTCGAACGCGTTGTCGAGGTAGACCTGGTGCGTCTCGTCGCCGTAGAGCTGGATACCGCCCTGGCCGCCGTACAGCGGGAAGAGCCAGAACCACAGCGGGTAGGTCAGCAGGCTCCAGCCGATGGCCCAGAAGTTCACCGCGACGACGAAGGAGAAGGTCGCCCACGGCAACTGGAGCACCGCGTACAGCAGTGAGCGCCAGGAGGTGCCGCTCTTCAGCACGGCGCCCATCCACGCCAGGAACCCCTGCCTGCGCATCCGCAGCGGCTCCGGCTCCGCGACCTCGAGGTCCAGTAGCCCCCGCGCTCGGGCCCGCTCCATCGCCCCGAGACCGCGGCAGCCGGCCAGGCCCGCCGCCAGCACCGGGATGCCGAGGAAGGTGACCAGCAGTCCGAAGCCGAGCGACACCATGGTGATCGCGTAGGTGAAGAACAGGACGCTGATCGGCAGGCTCAGCAGGACATAGCCCAGCTCCCGCCAGTGCCGCGCCTCGAACGGTGCCCGCAGCCCGGCCGGCAGCCGGTGCCTCTCCGGGACGTCGAGTCCGTATCCCTGCCCGTACTCCATGGCCATCGGCGTCGTCCGTTTCTGCTCGTGCCTCTGGGTGTGTGCCGTACCTCCACCCTCCTCCGCCGCAGGTCCGCGAGCCATGGAGTCCGTCGGCGTCTTGAACGGGGGGTTTTCCCTACCCCTGCTCCGGGACCCGGTCGCGCCACGGCAGTTCCGCCGTCACCGTGGTCGGGCCGCCCTGCGGGGAGTCGATCACGAACAGTCCGTCCACGGCGCCGAGCCGGTCGGCCAGCCCTCGCATCCCCGTACCGCCGTCCAGCCGCGCACCCCCGCGACCGTCGTCCCACACCTGCAGCAGCAGCCGGTCCTCCGCCCGCCACACCTCCACGGACGCCGACCGCGCCCCGCTGTGCTTGCTGATGTTCTGCAGCAGCTCCGAGACCGTGAAGTAGGCGATCCCCTCGATGGCCGCGGCCGGCCGCGAACCCAGATCCACCGTCACCTTCACCGGCACCGTGCACCGCGAGGCGACCGACGACAGCGCCGCGTCGAGGCCGCGGTCGGTCAGGACGGCCGGATGGATCCCGCGGGCCAGGTCCCGCAGCTCCTGAAGCGCGAGCTTCACCTCGCCGTGCGCCTCCTCGACCATCGCGGCGGCGTAGTCGGGATCCTCCAGGAGCTTCTCCTTCGCCAGGCCGAGCCCCATCGCGAGATTCACCAGCCGCGCCTGCGCGCCGTCGTGCAGATCCCGCTCGATCCGCCGCAGATCGGCGGCGGCCGTGTCGACCACCACCCCCCGGTCGGACTCCAGTTCGGCGATACGACGCTCCAGCTCGTCCGAGGGCGACAGCAGCCCGCGCACCATCGCCCGGTCCGCGTTGGCCAGGCCCCGCGCGATGAACGGCAGCACCGGCCACAGCACGAACAGCGAGGTCAGCGTGATGGTGAAGGTGAGGATGCCCCACGGCAGCCGGATGAAGTCGTACAGCACCGTCCGCCAGCCCACCGGGTCCTTCAGCAGCTGCCACAGTTGCGCGAAGAAGCCGTTCCGCCCCCCGCGCAGCCGCAACGGGCTCGGCTCGTCCACCCGCACCCCGAGCAGCGCCCGCGCCCGCTTCCGCTCCAGCTTGCCCAGCTGCCTCGCACCCATCAGCCCGGCCGCCAGCATCGGGAAGCCGACCACGGTGACCGTCAGCCCGGCTCCCACGAACAGCATCGTCACCACGTAGACGAAGCCGAACAACGACATCGGAAGGTTCGCCAGAAGGTGCGCGATCTCCTTCCAGGTGTGCCGGTCGTAGGCGAAACGAGCCGGCGGCAGCGGCTCATTCCAGTCGCTCCGGTCGCTGCGGTCGGCTCGGCCGACTCGGTCGGCCCTCGGGGCGCGCTGGGGGGACGGATGGCGTTCGGTCATATGGGCTAGCGTGCCGGTCGAGCGGCGCTCGCGCCATGAGGCGGACCGCCGCGCTCCCCTGGGGAAAACCCCACCTGCGCCCCACAAGCCATGACAGGCCGCTTACGCTCGCTTTAGCAGGGCCTAGACTCCCGTGCGTATAGATCGTCGATCTGCATCGTCGAACTAGATGTCGAATTTCATGTCGAACGGCTGTGTTCAGTGAGGTCAGGGAGCGAGGGACGGACGTGCCGGAAACGACCGTCGTCGTCGCGGCGGACAAGGGTGTCGTCGTCTCGGCGGATTACTTCCAGTCCTACTCGGTCGTCGGACTGCTCGCCGTGGTCGGCGTGCTGTTCGTCGCGGTCGCCTTCGGGGCCGGGCGCCTGCTGCGGCCCGTGGTCCCGACGCCCGAGAAACTTCTGACGTACGAGTGCGGCGTCGACCCCGTCGGCGAGGGCTGGGCGCACACCCAGGTCCGGTATTACGTCTATGCCTTCCTTTACGTGATCTTCGCTGTGGACTCGATCTTCCTGTTCCCCTGGGCGACGGTCTTCGCCGCCCCCGGCTACGGTGCCACCACCCTCGTCGAGATGTTCATCTTCCTCGGCTTCCTGGCCGTCGGTCTGCTGTACGCCTACAAGAAGGGCGTCCTGGAATGGACGTGACTCCCTCCCCTTCCGAGCCCGTGCTGCTGCCGGAGCCGAAGCGGCTGGGCGCGCTCGCCCGCCTCGCGCCCGAGCCGATGAAGGTGGTCCTGAACTGGGGCCGCCGCTACTCGCTCTGGGTCTTCAACTTCGGCCTCGCCTGCTGCGCGATCGAGTTCATCGCGGCGTCCATGGCCCGCCACGACTTCATCCGCCTCGGGGTGATCCCTTTCGCACCGGGCCCGCGCCAGGCCGACCTGATGGTCGTCTCCGGCACGGTCACCGACAAGATGGCTCCCGCCGTGAAGCGGCTGTACGAGCAGATGCCCGAGCCGAAGTACGTCATCTCCTTCGGGGCGTGCTCCAACTGCGGCGGTCCCTACTGGGACTCGTACTCGGTGACCAAGGGTGTCGACCAGATCATCCCGGTGGACGTCTACGTACCGGGCTGTCCGCCCCGCCCGGAGGCGCTGCTCCAGGGCATCCTGAAACTCCAGGAGAAGATCGCCCGGGAATCGCTGGGGGAGCGGTACGGGGTGGCCCGTCCTTCTGCCGCGGCTTTGCAGAGTGGGTTGGTCAAGGGGCCGGACGTCGGGTCCGGGCCGGGGTCGGCTGCTGCGGCGAACGGGGCGGGGGGTGGAGCTGGTTCGGGTTCCCCTGATTCTTCTGTCCCTGGTTCGGGTCCGGTGACGGCTTCTGACTCGCTCAACGGATCGGCTGGGGGGTCGAGTTCCCGGTCGGCGGGGGATTCTGGATCGGGTTCTGGCGAGTCGGGTTCGCAGGCCGCCGCCGATCCGCGGTCCGGGTCGGGTCCGCAGTCCGCATCGGGTGCGGAGTCCGAGTCGGGTTCCGGCTCTTCGGCGGGCTCTCCATCGGTGAACGGATCGGCCGCGGGCGGGAGTTCCCGGTCGGCGGCGGATTCCCGTTCGGCTTCCGACTCGGGGGAGGAGCGATGAGCACGGTCGGCTGGCTGCCCGCACCCGTCGAGGAGCTCTTCGGTTCCGAGGCCACCGGCGAGGAGTCCTACGAGGTCCTCACCGTCGACGTCCCGCCCACCTCCTGGACCTCGGCGCTGCGCACGGCACGCGACGAGTTGGGCTGCACGTACTTCGACTGGCTGAGCGCGGTCGACGAACCGGGCACGGGCTTCCGCGTCGCCGCCCACGTGGCCGCCCTGGCCCCGGTGCGCCGCCTGCTGCTGCGCACGACGGTCCCGCACGAGGCTCCCGTGCTGGAGTCCGCGATCACGGTCTACGCGGGCGCGGCCTGGCACGAACGCGAGACGCACGAGATGTTCGGAGTCTCCTTCGAAGGCCACCCGGCGCTGGACCACCTCCTGCTCCCGGAGACCTTCGAGGGCCACCCCCTGCGCAAGGACTTCGTCCTGGCCGCCCGCGTCGCCAAGGCCTGGCCGGGCGCGAAGGAACCGGGCGAGTCCGAACACGGTGGCCCCAAGCGCCGCCAGATGCTTCCGCCCGGCGTCCCCGACCCCAACGAGTGGGGCCCGCTCAAGGGCCAGCTCCCCGCTGCCCCGGCACGTCCGGCGCGGGGTGCGGGCCGAGCGGCGGGGGAGCGTCCGGCCCGTGCCGCGGCGGCGGGGGAACGTCCCGCACGCCGGAGCCGGTCCGTTTCGGAGGGCTCGGCGAGCCAGGCCGCGGCGCCGGCGGCCGGGGCGGCAGACGCGGCGACGCCTCCGGCGGAGGGCGCCCCCGCGGCGGCTCCGCCCCGCCGTGCGCGCAGTGCGAGCGAGGGCTCCGCGAGTCAGCAGGCGGGTACGGCGGCTGCGAGCGGCACCGGCACCGGCACCGGTACGGGAGCCGCTGCCGCCCCGCGCCGCTCCCGCAGCGTGAGCGAGGGCTCCGCCTCCCAGCGCACCGAGCCCACGGCGCCCGAGGGCACCCCGCCCACGGCGCCCAGGACGCCCCGCAGCACGGACGCCCCCTGGCACCACGCCCGTCCGGCCTTCGAGGAACCAACTTCGAAGGAGCCGACGCAGGAGCCCCGGCAGGAGCCGGAGGCGGAGCGAAAGCAGGAGGCGCAGCCGGAGCGGAAGCAGGAGCCCGAGCAAGAGACGGAGCCGGAGCGGAAGCAGGAGCCCGAGCAAGAAACGGAGCCGGAGCAGGAGCAGGCGCCCAAGCCCCCCGCCCCCGCCGAAGCCCCGAACGAAGACCCCGCCGAAGACCGTCCGAACCCCCCAGGAGGCCCGCAGTGAACGACGCGCTCGACGTCACCCTGCGACTCCTCGTCGTCTTCGTCGTCTTCCTCACGTTCCCCCTGCTGATCGGTCAGACCGAGCACAAGGTGATGGCCCACATGCAGGGCCGCCTCGGCCCCATGTACGCGGGCGGCTTCCACGGCTGGGCCCAGCTCGTCGCCGACGGGGTGAAGTTCGCGCAGAAGGAGGACGTGGTCCCGGCCGGCGCGGACCGCCGTATCTTCCAGCTCGCCCCCGCCGTGGCCCTGCTCCCGTACCTCCTCGTACTCCTCGCCATCCCGATCGGCCCCGGTGAGGGTGCCGTCGGCGAGGTCATCGACGCGGGCGTCTTCTTCGTCCTGGCCGTCATGGGCGTCGGCGTCCTCGGCGCGCTCATGGCCGGCTGGGCCTCCGCCAACAAGTTCTCCCTGCTCGGCGGCCTGCGCACCGCCGCCCAGCTCCTGGCCTACGAACTCCCGATGCTCCTCGCCGCCGCCTCCGTCGCGATGGCGGCCGGCACGGTCTCCCTGCCCGGCATCCTCGACGCCTTCGAGTGGTGGTGGCTGCCCTGGCAGATCGTCGGCGCAATCGTGTTCTTCGTGGCCGGGCTCGCCGAACTGCAGCGCCCACCCTTCGACATGCCGGTCGCCGACTCGGAGATCATCTTCGGCGCGTACACCGAGTACACGGGCCTGCGTTTCGCACTCTTCCTCCTCGCCGAGTACGCCGGAATCGTCGTCCTGTGCGGCCTGACCACCGTGCTCTTCCTGGGCGGCTGGCACGGCCCCTGGGGCGCCGACGGCCTCGGCTGGGTCTGGACGCTGCTCAAGACCGCCCTGCTCGCCTTCGTCGTGATCTGGCTGCGCGTGACCTATCCCCGGTTGCGCGAGGACCAGCTCCAGAAGCTCTCGTGGACGCTCCTCGTCCCCCTCGCCCTCGCCCAGATCGCCCTCACCGGCATCGTCAAGGTGGTGATCGAGTAATGGCCCCCATCCCCGGCTCCGGCCTCGCCAAGGGCCTGGCCGTCACCCTTCGCACGATGACGAGGAAGTCCGTCACCGCGCAGTACCCGGACGCCCAGCCCCACCTCCCGCCCCGCACCCGCGGTGTGATCGGCCTGTTCGAGGAGAACTGCACGGTCTGCATGCTGTGCGCCCGTGAGTGCCCCGACTGGTGCATCTACATCGACTCCCACAAGGAGACCGTCCCGGCGGCGGCCCCCGGTGGCCGTGAGCGCAGCCGCAACGTCCTCGACCGCTTCGCCATCGACTTCTCCCTGTGCATGTACTGCGGTATCTGCATCGAGGTCTGTCCTTTCGACGCCCTGTTCTGGTCCCCGGAGTTCGAGTACGCCGAGACCGACATCCGGGAACTCACCCACGAGCGGGACAAGCTCCGCGAGTGGATGTGGACGGTCCCCGAGCCGCCCGCCCTCGACCCCGGCGCGGAGGAGCCCAAGGAGCTCGCCGCGGCCCGCAAGACGGCGGAGAAGCTCGCCGCCGCCCAGGCCGAGCCCGAGGAGGGAGAGTCGTGACGTTCGCCGCGGACAGCCATGGCTTCCTCTCCCCGACCGGCGTCGAGATCACCTTCCTCCTCGTCGGCCTGGTCACCCTCGGCGCGGCCCTGATCACCGTCACCACCCGCCAGCTGGTGCACGCCGCCCTGTGGCTGGTGGTCGCCCTCGGCGGCCTCGCCGTCGAGTACCTCCTGCTCACCGCCGAGTTCATCGCCTGGGTGCAGGTCCTCATCTACGTCGGTTCCGTCGTCGTCCTCCTCCTGTTCGGCCTGATGCTCACGCGGGCCCCGATCGGCCGCTCCCCGGATGCCGACTCCGGCAACCGCTGGGTCGCCCTGGCGGTGGCCGTCGCCGCCGCGGCCGCCCTGATCTGGGTGGTCGTCGACGCCTTCCGCACCACCTGGATCGACCTCGACGGCGCCCCGGCCGGCTCCACCGACGTCACCGGCAAGGCCCTCTTCCAGAACTGGGTCCTCCCCTTCGAGGCCCTCTCCGTCCTCCTCCTCGCCGCCCTGGTCGGCGCGATCGTCCTGTCCCGCAAGGCGAAGGCCGACACGACGCCCGCGGCCGGCGGGGGAACCGCCGCCCCGACCGGCGGCGGAACCGCCGGGACGGACGGCGGGGGAGCCGCCAAGGCCGACAAGGAAGGCGCCCGCTGATGCACCTCGCCTATCCCGCCGTGCTCTCCGCCCTCCTGTTCTGCACGGGCCTCTACGGCGTCCTCGCCCGCCGCAACGCGATCCTGGTCCTGATGTCGGTCGAGCTGATGCTCAACGCCGTCAACCTCAACCTGGTCGCCTTCGACGTCTGGCTCAGCCGGGCCGCGGAGGAGACCCTGCACTCCGGCCAGGCCCTCACCCTGTTCACCATCGCCATCGCAGCCGCCGAGATCGGCATCGGTCTGGCGATCGTCCTCGCCGTCCACCGCAACCGCGGCACCTCGGACATCGACAAGCTCCGCGACACCGCCGAGGGCCACGAGAGCGAGGCCCTGGACGTCCAGGCATCCGCCGAGGAGAAGGCTGAGGCCACCGCGTGACCACGACCACCCTCGCCGTCCTCGTCCCCCTCCTTCCGTTCCTCGGCGCGGCCGCCGGACTGCTCCTGGGCCGGACGGCACCCGGCTACGTCCGCCCGCTGGCCGTCCTGCCGACGCTCACCTCCCTGGTCCTCGCCGTACTGGTGGCCGTCGACCAGGGCGGCCACGAGGCGGTGAACGCCGCCACCGAGCTCACCCCCACCGGCTCGGTCCCGATCGAACTCGCCCTGTACATCGACGGCTTCGCCGCCCTCGTGGCCGTACTGGTCGGCCTCGTCGCCTCCTGCGTGCAGATCTACTCCACGGGCTATCTGCGCGACGACCCGCGCTACGCGTCGTACGCCGCGCTCGTGTCCCTGTTCACCTCCGCCATGCTGCTCGTCGTCTACTCCGGCGACCTGATGGTGCTGCTGGTGGGCTGGGAGATCATGGGCATCTGCTCGTACTTCCTGGTCGGCCACTACTGGGAGACCCCCGAGGCCCGCGCCGCCTCCCTCAAGGCCTTCCTGGTGACCAAGCTCGGTGACGTCCCCTTCCTGATCGGTCTGTTCGCCCTGGCCACGGACGCCGGGTCCTTCAGCATCACGAAGATCCTCGGCACCGTCGCGAGCGGCGGCCTCGACCACCCCACGCTGATCGCCCTGCTGCTCCTCGCGGGCGTGGCCGGCAAGTCGGCGCAGTTCCCGCTGCACACCTGGCTCCCCGACGCGATGGCGGGCCCGACCCCCGTCTCCGCGCTGATCCACGCCGCGACGATGGTCGCCGCCGGTGTCTACTTCGTCGCCCGTCTCCTTCCGGTCTTCGAGGCCTCCCAGGCCGCGATGGTCGTCCTCGCCGTGATGGCCGCGGTCACGATGGTCGGATCCGGTCTCGCCGCCCTGGCCCAGGACGACATCAAGCGGGTCCTCGCCTACTCGACGATCGGCCAGCTCGGCTACATGACCGGCGCTCTCGCCGTGGCCGACCGCGGTGCCGCCGTCTTCCACCTCCTGTCGCACGGCGCCTTCAAGGCGCTGCTGTTCCTCGCGGCCGGCGTCATCATTCACGCCGCGGGCACCAATTCGCTGGCCGCCATGTCCCGGATGAAGAACCTGCGCGCCCGGGTCCCCGACGCCTACTGGACGATGAGCGTGGCGCTCCTCGCGCTCGCCGCGATCCCGCCCTTCAGCGGCTTCTTCTCCAAGGAGTCCGTCCTCGGTGCCGCCGAGCACGTCTCCACCGGCCACACCGAGCACGCTCCCGGCGCAGCGGGCTGGGTCGTCCTCGTCGCCGCCCTGTTCACGGCGCTGCTCACCGCGGCCTACGCGACCCGCCTGTGGCTGCTGGCCTTCCGCGGACGCGGAGCCGAGGCCCCGGACCACGGACGGCAGCCCCTCACCATGACCGTGGTGCTGTGGGTGCTGGCCGTGCCCTCGCTCGCCTTCGGCGGGTTCGCCTACGGCACGCTGCCCGACTGGTTCGACGGCCACGACCTCGCCCCGACCCTGACCACCTCGGTCCTCGGCACCGGCGTGGCCCTGGTCGGCGGCATCGTCACCTACGCGGCCTGGCGCCACACCACCGCCCTCGCGGCCCGTGTCCCGCTGGGTGCGGTCGCGGCCCATCCCGAGGGCGACGCCGGACTGGTGGAGGCCGAGGCCATCGCGAGTCACGCGCCCGCCTACGGAGACGTGGCGTCGGCACCCGACCCGGCGGACCCGGGCCGCCTCCTGCTCGGTCCGCTGCACCGCCACGCGGCCGTCGGCTTCCACCTGGACGCCGTGTACGCGGCCCTCTTCGTCCGCCCGGTCCAGGCCGGCGCGAGTCTCGTCCGGTTCCTCGACCGCGAGGTCGTCGACACCTACGTACGTGGCGCGGGCGCGCTGCCCCGCTGGCTCGGCATCGCCGTACGGCGTGCCCAGACCGGCAATGTGCAGACCTATGTGAGCGCGCTGCTCGCCGGAACCGTCGTCCTGGCGGTCGCCGCCGTCCTCGTCGCCACGGGAGCGTGAGCAGGCGTGATCGATATCAACGAGTCCGTGATGCAGGTTCTTCTGGCGTTGGTCGTCGTCGGCCCGCTCCTCGGCGCGGCCGCCGCGCTTCTGCCGGCCCCGCCCGGGCTGAAGGGGAAGTCGCCCGAGCAGGCGGTGCTGCGGCACGGCGTGACGGTCACCGGCGTGATCCTGGTGGCCGCGATCGTCCTCGCGCTCGGCTTCGACCACGACCAGCCGTCGAAGATGCAGGCCACGACCGACATCAGCTGGATCCCCGCACTCGATGTGCGTATCCATCTCGGCATCGACGGCATCTCCCTCCCCCTTCTGGTCCTGACGGCGCTGCTGACCTTCCTGTGCGCGCTCTACTCGTACTTCAAGATGCCCGCGGGCCCGACCCCGAAGGCGTTCGTCGCCCTGCTGCTCGTCCTGGAGTCCGGCACCCTCGCCACCTTCGCCGTCCTCGACCTGCTGCTGTTCTTCCTCGCCTTCGAGATGGTCCTGATCCCGATGTACTTCCTCATCGCCCGCTGGGGCGGCGAGGGGCGGACCCAGGCCGCCTGGAAGTTCATCCTCTACACGCTGCTCGGTTCGGTCGTCATGCTGCTCGGCCTGCTCCTGATCGGGATCGAGGCGGGCACATTCGACATGGTGGCACTCGCCACTGACAACGGCCGGTCGCTGACCGCGTCCGTGCAGGTCATCGCCGTTCTGGCGATCGGTCTCGGGCTCGCGGTCAAGACCCCGATGTGGCCGCTGCACAGCTGGCTGCCCGACGCCCACACCGCCGCCCCGACCGTCGGTTCGGTGCTGCTGGCCGGTGTCCTGCTGAAGATGGGTACATACGGGTTCGTCCGGATTCTTCTCCCGATCACCCCCGACGGCTTCGCCGACTTCGCGCCCTATCTCGCGGCATTCGCCGTGGTCGGGATCATCTACGGATCCCTGGCATGCCTGGCCCTCGCCAAGCAGGGCGCGAAGGGCGACCTCAAGCGCCTCATCGCCTACTCCTCCGTCGGCCACATGGGCTTCGTCCTGCTCGGCATCGCGACGATGACCCCGACCGGCGTGAACGGCGCCCTGTTCGCCAACATCGCCCACGGTCTCATCACCGGCCTGCTCTTCTTCCTGGTCGGCGCCCTGAAGGACCGCACGGGCACGACCGACCTCGACGCCCTGGCCGAGCAGACCGGCGCCGCCCTCTACGGCAAGGCCCCGCGCCTCGGCGGCCTGCTCGCCTTCGCCGCGGTCGCCTCGCTCGGGCTGCCCGGCCTCGCCGGGTT
Organism: Streptomyces sp. NPDC003635; assembly: GCF_053587635.1. Classification (NCBI taxonomy): domain Bacteria; kingdom Bacillati; phylum Actinomycetota; class Actinomycetes; order Kitasatosporales; family Streptomycetaceae; genus Streptomyces; species Streptomyces sp. NPDC003635. Next base: position 75,643 of record NZ_JBSFOK010000021.1, read on the forward strand.
CTGGGGCGAGATGCTCGCCCTGTTCGGCGCGTTCGACCCCGCCGAGGGGCTGAGCCGCCCGGCGTTCCTCACCTTCATGACGATCGGCGCGTTCGGCACCCTGCTCACCGCCGCCTACCTGCTGATCGTGGTCCGCCGGGTCTGCATGGGCGCCGTACCGCAGCAGGCGCCGAAGCTCGCCGACGTACAGATGTACGAATTTGCGGCCTGGACCCCGCTCGTCGCCCTCACCGTCGTCGCCGGACTCTGGCCGAAGACCCTCCTCGGCCTGACCGACCCGGCCGTGCAGCAGCTTCTCGCAGGAGGCACCCGATGAGCTCCCTGGCCCAGCCGCTGGCCGCGTCCGTCGTCCAGGACGTCGACTGGCTCGCTATCGCGCCGCCCACCATCGCGGCGGTCGTCGGACTCGTGGTCCTCGTCGCCGACCTCTTCGTCGGGGAGGACAGGAAGGCGCTGCTCGGCTGGACGTCGGTCGCCGGCCTCGCCGCCTCCACGGCCATGCTGCTGCCGCTCCTGGACGGCGACCGGTCCACCTTCTGCCTGACCGGCGCCCCCGACACGTGCAGCTACACCGCGGACCGCTTCACGCTCGTCCTCCAGCTCCTCGTCCTCGGCGGAGCGCTCCTGGCCGCCCTGCTGTCGGTCACCGCCCTCAAGGACGACAACAAGAGGCTCCCCGAAGGGGAGTTCTGGTTCCTGCTGCTCTCCTCCGCCGCTGGCGCCGCCCTCCTGCCCGCCTCCCGCGACCTCGCGACGCTCATCGTCGCCCTGGAGGTCGCCTCGCTGCCCGCCTTCGCCCTCGTCGGGCTGCGGCACGGCGACCGCAAGTCCTCCGAGGCCGCCCTGAAGTTCTTCCTGTCCTCGGTCACGGCGACCGCGGTCAGCCTGATGGGCATCAGCTTCGTCTACGCCTCCACCGGCACCCTCTACCTCACCCAGATCGCCGACCGGATCCAGAACGTCGACGGCCAGTTCGACACCCTCGCCCAGACCGGCGTCGTCCTCACCCTCGTCGGCTTCGCCTTCAAGACGGCCGCCGTCCCGTTCCACTTCTGGGTTCCGGACACCTATGTGGGAGCCCCGCTTCCCGTGGCCGCGTACCTGTCGGTCGTCGGCAAGGCCGTCGGCTTCTCCGGCCTGATCCTGGTCACGGTCATCGCCCTCCCGTCGTACGCCGACGTCTGGGGCCCCGCCCTCGCCGCATTGGCCGCCCTCACCATGACCATCGGCAACGTCGGCGCCCTGCGCCAGCAGGCCACGCGCGCGTACAGCGCGGTACGCCTGCTCGCCTGGTCCTCGGTCGGCCAGGCCGGCTACCTCCTCGTACCGATCGCCGCCGCCGCGTACTCCGACGACGCCGAGCGCTCCATCGGCTCCACGCTCGCGTACGCCCTCATGTACGGCGCCGTGAACCTCGGCGCGTTCGCCGTGGCCGCCCTGGTGGGCCGTACGCACTCCCTGAACCGGCTCAGCGACTACCGGGGCCTGTACGCGAAGAACCCCCTCTCCGCCCTGGTCCTGGCCTTCTTCCTGCTCTGCCTCGCCGGACTGCCGCCGGGCATCATCGGCCTGTTCGCGAAGGTCACCGTCTTCTCGGCGGCCGTCGACGCGGGCCTGGGCTGGCTGGCCGTGGTCATGGCGGTCAACGTGGTGATCGCGCTCTTCTACTACCTCCAGTGGACGGCCCTGCTGTTCCGCGCCCCCGAGGGCGAGCCCGTCCGGCACATCGGCCCCGCCCCCGTCACCGCGGCCATCGCCGTCACCGCCGTCCTCGGCGTCGCCCTGTCCGGAGCACCCCAGCTGGTCCTGCGCTTCGCCGACACCGGCCTCTTCTGAGGCGGCGGGTCCTCGTCCGAGGCGCCGGCCGCGTCACTCGTCCGGCCCACGCACGGGGCCGCGCGCACCAGGGAACCCCAGACCCTCGCCTGGCGTTGACCAGTACGGGAGGGTCCACTGGACGTGTCACCACGACACCAGTGGCACAGGAGATCGACCAGCAAAGGGTTCCCCTGCCGCACCACTTGGAGGGCGTACCGTGCACCGCCGGCACAACGGGCTCAGGACCGCAGTTCTCCTCGGGGGGCTGTCGGCGCTCATCATCGTCATCGGCAGCTTCTTCGGCCGCATGGGGCTCATCGTCGCCCTCGTGATCGCGCTGGGGACGAACGCGTACGCGTACTGGAACAGCGACAAACTCGCCCTCCGCGCGATGCGTGCCCGGCCGGTCAGCGAGTTCGAGGCCCCGGCGCTGTACCGCATGGTCCGCGAGCTCTCCACCCAGGCCCGTCAGCCCATGCCGCGCCTGTACATCTCGCCGACGGAGGCCCCGAACGCCTTCGCGACCGGCCGCAACCCGCGCAACGCCGCGGTGTGCTGCACCGAGGGCATCCTGCGTCTGCTGGACGAGCGCGAACTGCGGGGCGTCATCGGCCACGAGCTCAGTCATGTCTACAACCGGGACATATTGATCTCGTCGGTCGCCGGCGCCCTCGCCTCCGTGATCATGTTCCTGGTCAACTTCGCCTGGCTGATCCCGATCGGCCGCTCGGACGACGACGACGGTCCCGGCATCCTCGGCATGCTGCTGATCATGATCCTGGGCCCGCTCGCCGCCAGCCTCATCCAGCTCGCCATCAGCCGTTCCAGGGAGTACGAGGCGGATGCCTCCGGGGCCCAGCTCACCGGTGACCCGCTGGCCCTCGCCAGCGCCCTGCGCAAGCTGGAGACGGGCACCAAGCAGCTGCCGCTGCCCCCTGAGCCCCGTATCGAGACGGCGAGCCACATGATGATCGCGAACCCTTTCCGTCCGGGACAGGGGCTGTCGAAGATGTTCTCCACACACCCGCCGATGGCCGAGCGGATCGCACGGCTCGAGAAGATGGCAGGTCCCCACCAGTGAAGACAATCCTGAACGTCATCTGGCTCGTCCTCAGCGGCTTCTGGCTGTTCCTCGCCTACCTGGTCGCGGGCGTGCTGCTCTGCATCACCATCATCGGCATCCCGTTCGGGGTCGTCCTTCTGCGTTCAGCATCGCGCTCGGGTCGACTCGCCCTTCGATGACCATCGAGGGCAGTAGTTGAAGCTTCGGCAGGGGCACCTGTTCCACGCCCTCCAGGGCAGCGTTCACGCGGCTCCAGGTGTCGTCGGACGACCACGCATTGAAGTGTTTCGAGGCTTGGATCGTGGCGCCAGTCTCGCTGATGACCTCGGGCCACGACTTTCCAGTGCGAGCCTTGTAGAAGATGGCGTCCACAGACCTGCGGACGGTGCCCTTGCGCCCCTTGGGCAGTAGGGGAGCGACCCTGGCCCACTCCTCGTCGGAGAGCACGCCAGCGGGGACGCCGAGACCAGCAGCGGCGTACCAGGCTCGCACGGTGCACGGAACCCCTCCGCGTCGATCGTCGGGCACAGGGCCGGTGATCGTGACCTTCAGTTCCAGCATGGACAAGATGGCGGCTTGCTGCTCCGGGGGCATGTCCGGGAACGACTTCTTCGCCATGGCCGCCAGCGCGATGAGATCACGGGCGCGCTGGTCAGACTCCTGCATTTCTGCCAGCCATTCAGCGGCCTGGTCGCGCAGGTTTTGAAGCTGTTGGAGTTCGTCGTTCAGGAGAGCTGTGGCCGTCTCGATGGCGTCTGCCGACTTGCTTTGCTTGGCAGTGGCCACGATGACGGCGGCGATCGAGGAGTTCATTCCCTCGATCTGCTGGTCAAGGTCAGCGATCCGATCAACGAGGGCGGTGGTGTCTCCTTCCGCCATGCCGATCCACTCGGCAGCCAGCACCTGAAGCTTCTCGCTGTCGCTTGCGATCTCGGTGACGTGTGTCCAGACGTGCTTCTCAAGCGCGTCAGCATCGATGCGGGAGCAGCCGCAAGACTTCTGGCCAGGGTTCCTGGGCGTGTTACCGGCGCACCGGTAGAACCGGGCGCATTCCCGTTCCGATGCGAAGCTGATTCCGGAGTACTTCTTGCCGCAGAGACTCACAACCCGGCCACTCAGCGGATAGAACGAACGTTGCCCACTGCTGTGCTTCGCGGTCTCAGCGACCTTGCGCCGTAGCTCAGTGCTCTGCTCCTCGGTCAGAATCCGAGGAAGGCCGATCCTGATGGAATCGCCCCAGATAGGGTTGCCGTTCTCGCCGAGCTTCGCGTGCTTGCCACGAAAGACGAGCACAGCATCGAGGACGGGCGTCGACATCACACGGTCACGGAGATTGTCACGAGTCCAGGCCTTGCCTGAACGTGCCGTAATCCCCTCGGCGTTGAGGTGGATCGTGGCCTTACGCAGGTTGAGACCCTCGCCCACGACCAGGTCGTACACGTGCCGGATGACCTTGGCTTCGTCCTCGTCGATCACCAAGTACGAGCCCGGCGTCCCCTTGTTGGCGATGCGGTAGCCGTAGGGAGGGCGGCCGCCGATGTGCGCGGATGGCGTCAGCTCTGCCTTCTCCTGTAACCGGCCCTGAGTGCGGTCCCGGATCGTCTCCCACTCGGTCTCGGCGTAGTCGGCATCGCGGCGCATCTTCTTGCGCCCCTCGGTCGTGGTGTTGTCGTAGTCATCTGCCACGACGGCGACGAATACCCCGATGTCTTCGAGGGCCCAGACCCAACGCCAGAAGGCGCGGCCCTTACGGCCGATCACACGGCCGTCCGGCACGACCACGATGTCGAAGGGGCGCGGAGTCTGCTGAGCATCATTCATGAGGCGCTTCAGGTCGCCACGATCAGCAGCTTCCAGGGAGCCTGAGACCCCCTCGTCCTTGTAGGTACCGACGTGCGCCCATTTCTTGAGCGCGATGTGCCGAGTGGTCTTGCGGCTCTGTCGGGCTACGCCGTAGCCCTTCTTCTGTTCCTCGGTCGAGACGCGTAGGTAGTCGACTGCACGCAGTGTGCTTGTGCCGACTACCTGAGCAGCAGTCTCGATGGCTGAGGGCAGGGCTGTGCTTTCATTGGACACGTCGACTCCCAATCAGTCGGCCAGCCCCGGGGCGGTGCCAGCCGCTGCCGGGGCGTTGGTCTTAACCTCCAAGGTAGCCCCCCGATATGACACCTCGTCGGGTGAATCGGCGAACCGTCGGAGTCGCGCCTGGGGACCGAACAGGATCCGCAGAAGAAGCAGACGTTCGGCGGGGGAGAGCGTTTTGTCGGACGTCCAGATGACCTTGGTGTCAGCCACTACGCCCACCTCCATCCGGGTGAGCTAATGCCTCTCGACTCATCTCGCGGTTCAATGTCAGGTCATCGGCGATTCCGGCCGCGATGAGTGCGGCGCCGGGGGTGTGGCCGGAGCCGATGTAGCGCCAGTCCCTCTCAGCGAGCGCGTCAGGCGTTTCGGAATGCCCCATGTGGTCAGCGCGTTCGGCGCGGAGTGCTGCGTACGTAGTTGAGTAGGCCCGGGATTTGGTGAGTATGTGGCCGCGGTAGCCCAGGGTGTGGGCCCAGGCGCGTAGGCGGAGGGGCGCGTATGCGGGGATGCCGCCAAGGCGCCAGCAGGTGCGTATCAGGGCGCGGACGTGTTCGCTGGCGGTCGCCGACTCGATGTCTGACCAGTTGGTGAGCGGGTAGTCAGTGCCGGCGCCCGCCTCACTTGCTCCCTTGGTGACGTACTTAGCGACATACGCGGCTACGGCGTCATCGTCGGGGCCGTCGCCATTGGCGAGCAGGGGCCGGGCGTCGAGCTGTGCACCCCAACGGAGGTCGAGTTCCCCCACGGCGGGGGTGTACGGGGTGCGGACGAGGACCCGGCTGGCGGAGACTCGTACGGCGTTGGTGAGCCTGTCAGTGGTGGCCCAGGGCGGGGGTTCGTCGCCAGACCCTGCCGGGCCGTCGAGACGGACTACGGCGTGCACGTGGACGGCCGCCCGCTTCTGATACTCGGCAACGCGGGCGAAGGAGAGCCGGGCGTGCTGGGCGAAGTGGGATTGTACGAGTCCGGCGGAGGTGGCGAGGCGGCGCCGTACGTCGATGACGAACCGGTCCCAGAGCTTGGAGGCGTGGGCGTGCCAGAGCACGTGGGCGGTGTAGTCGTAGCAGTCGGGGCAGAGTGGTTGGCCGACGGCCGGAGCGTCGGGTGCGTGGACGGTGCCGCAGCCGAGGGGGCGGCCGTGCTCGCAGGTGCCGCCGTCGCGGCGGGGATGGCACACGTCCCCGGCGCGGTGGACCGGGCCGAACGAGGGGGCGGTGAGGGTGACGAAGAGGCGGGGCCGGTTGCGTACCGACGTCGGGACGTTCTTGCCGCCGATCAGGCCTGCGCGGACGAGGTGGTAGGTGTCTCCGGCGTGGAGGCGGGAGCAGGGCGGGCAGATGGTGGCGCGTCGGTTGCGGCAGCGGACGAGGAGGCGTTCGCCGGGTTCGGTGCGGGTGTCGTAGTGGTGGAGGATCTCGCCGGTTGTGCCGTCCAGGGTGGTGGTGGAGCCAGAGAGGTGGATGGGGTGGGAGCAGCCGCCTGTGGCGGTGATCTGCTCCAGCCAGCGCGGGAACTGAGGGTCCTGGGCGAGGCGTATCGCATCGCGGTCTGCTTCGGGAAGTTGCCGCAGGCGCGCCGCGCGGTCGAGAACGGCGCGCCTGTCAGCCGGGGTGAACTCCGGGGTGATGGTGGTGCCCTTCCGGGGTGGGCCGCCGAAGCGGCGGGGTGAGTAGTGGGTGGTGCGCTGTTGGCCATGTGGATCACTCCGTTGTGTGGTCGGGCGGGGTGGGTTCAGCGGATGGTGCCGGTGCCCCGGCAGACGCGGCAGCGCCGACGCCGTCCGGTCCAGGTCCTGCGGGCCCCGTCTCCCTTGCAGTGCGGGCACCTCACGCGAGGCATGGGCATGAGTGGTGGCCCTTCCTGGTCAGAAGTTGCTGAAGCCGGTGAGGAACCAGGTCACGAAGCCGTCGACCGTGAGGCTGGCCGGGGTCTGGCCCAGGTATATGCCGAACAGGGCGATGCAGATGGCTTCCCAGGCGCGGACGCTGTGGGAGCGGACGAGGAGGGCGGTGATGATCCCGAAGATCACGACCAGTGAGACCGCGCTGCCGGTGCTGATCACTTGACGTCTCCTTCCAGCACCGCGAGGGCGCGGTCAATGGCGGGCAGGTCGGGTGCCATCGCGGCGTATTTCCGCGCCGTAGACACCGCTTCCTCGGTGGGGGTGAGGTGGGAGCGGGCACGGCTCCAGCCGCCGTCCGGGCCAGTGCATACGGCCACGCCCCGTTCCTGCGCGGTGATCGACTGGGCGACGGCCACGGCGTCCTTGTTGAGGTCGCCGAGGGTCATTTCGGCGGTGGCAGGGTCGTTGATGCGGTGGCAGATCCGGCCGCCGAGCTGGGCGCGTAGTGCGGTGACGCCGGGGCCGAGGTCGGAGCCGACCCGCTGTCCGGCCACCACCAGGTGCAGCCCGAGCGCGGCCCCGAGCTGCGCGAGGCGGAGTAGGAGCGTGGAGCACTGCTCGGCCTCCGCCTTGCCCTCCCTCGTACCGTCGGACAGATACAGCTCCGCGATCTCGTCGACGATCACGACGACCGGCACCGGCCGCAGCTTCTCCGGGAGCTCCCAGATCGAGCGCACCCCTGCCGACCGGCACGTACTCATCCGGCCCTGCATGTCGACGACCAGCGCGGACAGCACGGCAACCGCCTCACGCCTGCACGTGGCCAGCGCGCTCAGCCGACCGGCGAACAGGCCCAGTTCCATGCCGCCCTTGCAGTCGATGCCGACCAGGGCGACGGGCTGTGTCGAGAGCTGGGTGATCAGCCGGGCAAGGAGTGTGGACTTGCCTGAGCGGGTGGCCCCGGCGATGAGCCAGTGCGGCACCAGGCGCAGGTTCATGACCCAGGCACCGCCCGACTCCAGCACGCCGATCAGCGCGCAGAGGAGTTCCGCCGGGGCCGTGGCTAAGCCGGGCCGCTCCAACGGGTCGGTAGCGGTCGCGGTCAGCAGCACCAACCCGCGTTCCGGGGAGGTGACGCGCACGGCGTGGACCTTCCACGCGTGCACCAGCGCATCGGCCGCCTGCATGTACGCCGCCGGAGTCTGCCCCGCATGCAGGCGCGCCGTCACGGTCAGCCCCATCCGCGTGGCGCGCGGGAAGGAGATCCGGGGAGCCACCGGCCGCAGCGGATCACCCTTGACCATCAGGTCCCCGAGGAGCCCGCGGGGCGGACGCCGGGACACCGACAGGTCGTTGAGGATGGCCACCTTGCGCCAGGTGAACACCACCCGGCACGCGGCGACGGGGTAGCCGACGAGGTACCAGTGCCAGGCAGGACGGTGCCGGCGCACGAGGTCACCGACGACGAGCACCCAGGCCAGAGCGGCGAGGACGAGCGCGAGGAGGATCGGACCCATTACGACTCACCGCCCTTGCCCTGTAAGGGCGTTCCATGCACGGGCGTGATCGCGTCCGCGCGGAAGCTGAGCCCGTGCCGGTCGCCCAGCGACCAGGCGAACGCGGTCAGGCCGGTGACCTTGACGATCTGGCCCTCTTGGATGCCCTTGGGTTCACCGCTCACGGCGATCTCGATCACGGAGATCCGCCGCCCGTCCTGCCGCACGGTCACGGCCACGGTGTAGACGGCGTTGCCGTCGCGGTCCTTCTTCACCTCCTGTGTCTCGTGGTTACTGATCTTCACTTCGGGCGCGATGGCGCACCGCAATACGCCGAGCCGCGCCGTGTCCACGGGAATGGACTGCATTTCGTTGGCCTCCCTGGCCAGTCAGGACGCCGACTCATATGCCGACGTCACTTGTCCTTACGAGTTACGACTATGAAGTCCTGTACGGCGACGTTGCAACTACTTATGCTGACGAGTGATGTCGCGCGTGCGACGTGCCTACGACCTCACCCGGAGATGCCGAGATGTCAGAGATCCAGCGCCCCGGAGCCCTCTACCAGCAGGTGGCCGCCGCCATTCGCGAGGCCATCCTCACCGGCGAGTTCGCACCCGACGCCCTGTTGCCATCCGAAGCGCAGCTCATGGCCCGCTACGGCGTCTCCCGCCCCACCGTCCGCCACGCAGTCGCGGCACTGCGCGCGGAAGGCCTGATCGACGTCCGTCACGGCAAGGGCAGCTTCGTACGCGCCAGCGGACACCCCGTGCTCACCGTTGAGCGCCGCATCAGCCGTACCACCGGGGGCACGTTCGTCATGCCGGGCGGCGACGTCTGGCAAGAGGTCGAGGAGCCGACCACCTACCGCACACACACCACCAAGGACACCGGCCGAAGCCTCCAACTCAGGGAGGAAGAGGCACTGTTCGGCTGTGACCGCCTGCTCATCGACCCTGGCACCGGCACGCGCGCCATGCACCGCACGCTGATCCCCTTCGAGGTAGCCGAGGCCGTCCCCGGCCTTGCCGAGGAGCCGTCCGAGCACCCGACAGCTCTCTACGGACTGCTCACCGAGGCCGGGCACAAGTTGTCCTGGACGGAGACGGTTCGCGCGCACCTGCCATTGCCGGACGAGCGCACCACCCTCCGCCTGCCGGACGCGACCCCGGTCCTGCACGTGTCCCGCGTCGCGCACGGCGCCGACGACAGCCCGCTGGTTCTCGAAGAGCTCCGCATCGGCGCCGACCGTGCCGAACTCGCCTACCGGATCACCGCCGACAAGCAGCCCGCACGGCGCACCCGCACCTGACCCCGAGCGGGCATCGGTCGAAACAGTCTCCACTTCCTCAAGGGCGCGCCTGCGGCGCGCCGGGTCGCCCGGCCGCCCCGGCCGGGCGTGCGGCGTGGACGCCGGTCCCGTCCGGTCGCCCGGCGCCCGCAGCACACCCGAGGAGTCGAAGCATCGACCGGCCGCCGGGAGCAGGGGCCCGCGGGGCTGGGGGTCGACGGCCTCCGGGACTTTAGGCAGCCGCCATGGGGCGAGCCTCGAAGAACAGGGGGCCCATCGGGCACATACGCGGGCAGCACCAGTGCCTGCCCGATTCGCCGGGCCAGCGTAGGGCCCCCTGTTCACTCGCCCCATGGCAGCTCCCGCCCAAAGTCCCTCCGGCCGGCGACGTGCCCACGCGCACCGCTCACCAGCGAAGCCGCTCACGCTGCATCGCCGCCATACGGCGGGTGCTCCTCCAGGAGCCCGGCGAGCCGCATCACCGCGCCGGGCGTGCCGACCAAACGGACAAGCCCCCGCCCGTCGTCGGCCGTCGCAGCCACGGCCCGTAACTCGGAGGGCTCGAACTCCGCTCCGAGGAAGGCCAGGTTCACGTGATCAGCAGCCTCCCGAGCCTCACGCCAGCCAGCCACATAATCGACGCCGCTCACCCACAGGCCGGAATCCGCGCCCGTGACGTCCAGCCCGTCGCCGTGCCACTCCGCACCCGCGCCAGTCACCTTGCCGCTCCCATCGAGGTAACAGATCGTCAACTCTCTTTGGCCCAGGGCGAATGCACAGCACAACGACCCCGGTACCATCAGGCACCGGGGATCGCAGTGTCCCCTGCCGGACCACCCCGGTTGCTGCCAGGCGCGGGGGTGGTCCGGTCTCGGTATGAGGTTGTGAAGCATGGCCCCCAAGGGGGCCGGGTGGGGAGCCCGACGGGCAGCCCCGGGGAGCCACGCCCCGATCACCAGAGGACTCAACCTCCGGCCCCGGCCTGTCACCCGCTCCCCAGAGAGCAACGAGGAGGCGACAGCCCGAAGATCATCAGGGCCTAGCGTCCCCACCACTGCTGTCGAGGTCGAAGCGGCACCACACGGTCTTGCCGCCCTGGTCTTCCGGCGTGCACCAGACCGCCGCAGCAACCCGCTGGACGATGAACAGCCCACGGCCGCTGTCGGGTACAACTGCCTCCGCCAACTCGCCCATGAGGCCAGGTGAGAAGGTGTCGCCGAGGGGTAGCACGGGAGGAGTCGAGTCCTCATCCGTGACGCCGATGAACACCCACTTCGGCCAGATCTTGAACGTCACATGGATGCGCCGACTGCCGCCGGGACGACTCAGGCACGGTTCCGGCACAGCGTGGTTCACCACGTTGCCCACCAGTTCGGACACGGCCAGCTCAGCGTCGTCGACGATCTCCGCCGCACCTGAGTCCCGGAGGAGCTGAACCGTCATGTCACGGGCAATGTGCGCGGTATCCGGAAGCTCCGCGTAGAGCGTCAGGGTGGCGCAGCGCCCACCCGCCGTCGGATCCGACGCTGCGAACCAGTGAGTGAACGCATCTAAGTCACTCATCACCCGTTCATGTCGTCGCGCTTCTCTCGCGTTCATGACACGGATCACCGTCTCTGGTCACGCCTGCCGAGCCCCTCCCGGCAGGGTGACCCGAGAGTGCACGCAGTGTCCCGCCCGTCGCTCCCCCCTCTTGGGGACCCCCCTCGTGGGTACACTCGCGAGAGGCACAAGGCACGGTCGAAAACAAAACACGCAGGTCAATCACAATGGGGACGTGAGATGGCCGAAGCTGCACCCACACCGGCAGCCCTACCGCCGCACGTGCTGGAGCGCGCAGACGTGCGATCCGCAATCGCCAGCCACGACTTCGGCGAGGTCTTCCGACTCGCAAAGATCCACGGGCACATCAGCTACGCCAAGATCGCCGAAGCGGTCAACTACAAGCGCGAGCACATCGGGAAGATGGCCCGCCCTGAATCCGAGGGCAAGGGCGTACGACCCCGGATCACCCAGTACGCCAAGATCCTCGAAGTGGTGGACGGCCTACGGATCCCGGGTCACCTCGCGGGACTCGCGCCACGCCCATGGGAACAGAGTCGACCCGCGGCCACATCCACGCCCGACGACCCGAGCACCCTGATCGCCCAGGGCGGGGCCGGACTCTGGGACGTCGCTGAGATGCTCCGGCGCACTGAGATGTCCAGCATCAACAGCGCTGCCCTGGAGTCGATCGAGCAGGGCATTGACCAACTGGCGCGCGCCTACCCGTACGCCGACGCCGACTATCTCCACGACCGCACCCGCAACGGCCTGCAATACGTCACCAAGCAGCTCGAAGGCCGAATGACCCTCCGCCAGCACCGCGAACTACTCGTGGACGCCGGATGGCTCTTCCTGCTCAACGCGTGCGTCCAGTACGACCGAGGCCAGCGCGAGGCCGCCAACCTCAGCAAAGCCGCCGCACTCCGCATCGGCGAGGAAGCCGGACACGGCGAGATCAAGGCCTGGGCATGGGAGATCGAGGCCTGGTTCGCCCTCACCCAGCGCCGCTGGCAAGACATGCTCGCCGCCGTCGAGGCCGGACACATGGCCGACCAGACACACTCCGTCGGCGTCCAGCTCTACGCCCACAAGGCCCGCGCCGCAGCCCGCATGGGCGACGGCCGCCTCGTCCGAGACTCCCTCGACGCCGGCCGAGCCCGCCTGGACCGACTCCCACGGCCCGACCACCCCGAACACCACTTCATCATCGACCCCGACAAGTGGGACTTCTACGAGATGGACGCCTACCGTCTCCTCGGCGACGACGAACGCGCCGCCACCCATGCCCGCTCTGTAATCAGCATTAGCGCGGGCCAAGGCGGAACCGAGATCTCACCCATGCGCGCGGCAGAAGCCAGGCTCACGCTCGGGGTTGCCGCTGCCCGCATGGGCGAGATAGAAGAAGCAATCGGCATGGGTACCACGGCTCTACGAGCCGACCGCAAGTCCCTGCCGTCCTTGCTGTTAGTCGCAGATGAGTTGGACAAGGAACTGCGTGCTCGGTACCCCCGTGAAACGGCAACACGCGACTTCCACGAGCAGGTCACGGCAATCAAGCGACGCTCTGCCAGGCCTGCTCTGCCCTTTTGAGTCGAGTCTAGAGTATGCGTTCGAGGCAGCGCTCGCGTGCCGGAGAGGGTTGGACGGATAGCTGGCAACTAGTGGTTCAACGTTACGCGAGCGGTAACAACGTCCGACCTTTAAGCTATGAGTGAGGTTGCCTGCGTAAGCGCCAACGGATGATCAAAACGCATCGGAAGTGACAAGATGAGTTCAAATTTGAGCACTTTCCGCAAGGTGATGATTGGCGCCGTAGTTGCTGCCGCGGGCCCATATGTCGCTGTGGCCACAGGATTCCTGCAAGAACATCCTGTGGCGGCCGCCTTTATCCTTCTCGCCTATTATTTAATTGCCGCCCTGGTAGGTATAACTGGGAAAATCTGGAGTAAGCTTCTAGACATATGGCTGGCTCGAATAGTCGCATTTCTGGACATCAGGCTACAGCAGGCCACATCGAGACATCGAAGGCTCTATCTTCGTTTTGTCCGTAATGCGCATGCACATATGGACCTAAAGGGCTTGACAACTCGCGGTGACTATGCCCTTTCTGTCAATGAAGTGTTTGTCCCCCTTTCTCTCGACCCCAATTCCTTGCATAGTCTCAGCTCGAATATTGTCGACTATGGGGGCGATGGTCCGCAATTTTGGCAGTCCATTATGGATGAAAGGGCAGCATCGCTAACACCACTTGGCGCCCTATCCTACACTTTTCAATTGGCGGGCCGTGTGACTGGCAGGTTGATAAAGTCCCCACGCGGTTGGCGAAAAGGGGCCGTAAATCAAGCCACGCTTGCTTTTCTTGATGGTAGCGACGTTTCTTTCTATGCCCCCAAGAGTATTTGGGGATGGTTGAGGACGTCTAGGAATTCAAATAGCGTGCTCGTCATTGTCGGGCCTCCAGGTAGCGGGAAGACAACCCTGTTGAAGCATGTCGCCATTACGATGGCGATTTGGAAGCGGGCCGCAAGAAGTGCGATTGGGTCGCAAAAGATTCCTGTCTTGATTGAGCTGCGGCATCACAAGGATAAATTTGCCGACAGGGATTGGGCGCCTTTGCTGCCCGACATAATTCGATCATCAATAGGCGATCTGCAGCGCAGAGAGCCGCCCAACTGGATTGAGGCTCAGCTTGAAAAGGGTCGAATGATTGTTATGCTCGACGGCCTCGACGAGGTGGCGACCGGGGAAGTGAGACTGAACGTCTCAGACTGGGTTGAGCGGCAGAGGGTGACATACCCTGATGTCGACTTCATCGTAACGAGTCGGCCATTCGGGTACCAAAGTGCTCCCTTGAATTCGGCCACCGTTGTGCAGGTGCAGCCTTTTACGGAGCGTCAGGTAGGCGATTTCATCGAGCGTTGGTATAGCTCTACAGCTATGCGAAGTTATGCGGGTGATAGAGGGGCCGCCGAGCTATATGCGCAAAGCTCTAGTCGTGAGCTACTTGACCGTCTGTATGAATCTTCTGCTTTGCTCAGCCTCACTGTGAATCCGCTTCTTCTCACGATGATAGCCACCGTTCACCACTACCGAGGTGCGCTTCCTGGTACAAGGATCGAACTCTATAAAGAAATTTGTGAAGTTCTACTTGGTAAGCGGCATCAGGCGCGTGGCGTCGAGACAGATCTGGAGATTTCCGCGCTTCAAAAGCAAAGCGTGTTGCAGTTTCTGGCTTTCAGAATGATGGAGCATCGAGTCAGAGACATTGGGCGATATGAGGCATGCTCACTTATTTCGGAACCCCTATCACGGGTGGCTCCTGACGTCCCTCCCACTGAATTTTTGAAGCACGTTGAGCAATCGAGTGGACTGCTACTTGAACAGGAGCGTGATGCGTACGCCTTCGCGCACTTGACCTTTCAGGAGTTCTTGGCGGCAAACTATATTCGTGAAGAACGAATGGAAGGGATTTTGGTTGCCAACCTGCGTGACTCCTGGTGGAGAGAAACCACCCTGCTTTATGCATCCCAGAGCGATGCCACAGAAATTGTCGAAGCATGCCTTCGGGAAGCAGATGATTTGGCATCTCTGAGTCTGGCGGTTCAGTGCAGCGAAGAGGGACGTGAGGTTAGCCTTAGTGCCCGACGTGCCCTTAGCGAATTTGTTGCAGGCGAAGTGCGAATGGAGCCAAATAGGAGGAAGGCAGCAGGGGCGGTTCGGCTATTTCAGCGTAGTAGGGGTTTTCTACGCTTTGCGGAGGACGAGTATGTTAGCGTCACCCCAATTACTTGCCTGGAGTATCAACTCTATATTGACGAAAGTGGGCGCCTGGAATCGTCAATCCCCGATCATTGGACCGACCGTGTTTATCCTAGCGGAGCCGAATCAAGTCCAGTAATGGGAGTCCGTCCCGCTGAAGCCCAAGCCTTTTGTGAATGGGTGGAGCGGACTTATAGTGATCAATGGAGCTACGATCTGCTTGACGTCGATCAGATACGAAATGCTGAGCTAGCGGCCAAACTCAACTTCATTGGTGTGGGCGTAGTTACGGTGAAGAGCCTGACAACGGGCGTTGTGTCTTTCTACCCGGTATCGGAATTCAACCCGGATCCAGCCATCCTTCACGCGCAGCTTGACGCTGATGCTCGCGCTACAATCTTTTCGGGATCCGCTGCCGGACAACATGTACTTGAGGATGCAGGACTTGAGGTTGCTCTATTGCTGACACGCGAACGCTTGGCAGCACTATGTGATGCGAAATCAAAGGCCAGGGCAAATCTTGTGGCAGCATGGGATCACGTCGAAGCAGTTGATCTCAGCTCTGTTCGCGCCGCTGCGGAATCATTAGGTCAGGCAATTCGATCATTTGCCTACGATGAGGCATCGTCTGCGACGGCTGCCCTGACGGCTTCCCTGCGAACCGAACTCGGCGCAGTCATTCAGGCGCTTGAGTACGCTGTTGCTGTGAGCTATTCGCAGTCGGCAGTCGCTCCTGTGAAGCCCAACATCCATGACATGGAAAGACTTTGCAGTCGATGGCTGTGCCTTTCTGCGGCTCAGATTTGCAGAAGCTTGGCCGACTCGGTTTCGTCGATCGTGACCGGACAGGAACTGAGGGGCCGAACAATGCGTTCGCGTCTATCCATCTCGTGGCCTCGCCAGAGGGTTGGTGGAGCACCCCGTGCGTCATCTTTGACGAGGAGGGCAAGTTCGGAGACGTATGAAAGCCTCGCGCAGGATTTCGAGTTGATGTATTGCTTGCTTGCAACCCTGGAGTCACGTATAGCGGGCCAGTCGGAGCCATGGGAGGGGTTCTTTTTGGCAAGGCGGCGAAGGGGGCGTGGAGGGCAAATCTTCGTCGGCGGAGACGGGAATGTAGACCTTTCATTTCTTCAGGGGCACATCCCAGGGTGATCCTCGCTATATCGAGATCTGTTAGTACCCGCGACGCCCGCCAAATTCCTGATCTGTTGGAACGACTTCGCGACCCAGCGGCATCAGGGAAATCGGGATGAGTTTCAGGTTGGCCCAGCCGAACGGGATGCCAATGATGGACAGGAATAGCGGGATGCTCGTGGCTAGGTGAGCGAGTGCCAGCCACCATCCCGCGAAGATCACCCAGATCACGTTTCCGACGAGCGAGCCGGCTCCGGCGCTTGGCCGCTCCTCTGTGGTGCGACCGAACGGCCAGAGGACGAAGCCAGCAATACGTAGGGACGCGATGCCAAACGGGATGGTGATGATCAAGACGAAGCAGATCAGCGCTGCGATGAGGTAGCCGATCGCCATCCAGATGCCGCAGAAGACGAGCCAGATGATGTTCAGCAGCAGGTTGAACAGCTTCATGATCGACACCTCTCCAGGTGGGTCCTTCGGTGTTTTCCTGCTACCACCAGTATCGGCAGGTCACGCCTGCAAGCGGAAGCGGAGAGCGTTTGTAGCGTGATCGGGAACGTACGGAGGCGATCCCGTTCGGGGTCGCCGCCTTCAGAATCGGCGTCTACGCCCTGTGGCCCTTCGGGTACACCACGGTCGAGCGCCGTGACGCGGGAGCGCCCTCCTGTGTCGGCAACGTCCTGTGGCTGGTCCTGGCGGGCTGGTGGCTGGCCCTCGGCCATATCGCCACCGGTCTCGTCCTGTGCGTCACGATCATCGGCATTCCGCTCGGCATCGCCAACTTCAAGCTCATCCCGGTGTCGCTGCTGCCGCTGGGCCGCGAAATCGTGCGCACGGACCAGGCGTTCGCCTCGACGAGCTGGTAGCCGTCGCGGGGGTCTGGTCGCAGAGGTTTTCCACAAGCCGTCGGTTGTCCACAGGCTCGGCTCGATTGTCAGTGGCGGCTTGCATCATGAACGCATGACCGAGATCGAGCAGTTGCTGGCGCGGGTGGCGGACAAGGCCCGCAACACCCGCCCGTGGGGCTGGACTTCCCTCCCCGCGCCTGTGGACGAGGCCGCCCCGGCCCGGGCCGAGGCCGCGCTCGGCTTTCCCCTGCCACCGCTGCTCGCCGAGCTGTACCTGCGCATAGGCGATGGCGGATTCGGTCCGGAGTACGGCCTGTTGCCCCTGCTCGACAGCCCTCCGTCCGGCGAGCCCGCCGCCGTCGTGCAGTACCTCGCCAACCGTGAGAGCGGCCGCAAGGACCCCGACTGGCCCTGGCCCGAGGGAGTCCTGCCGATATCCCACTGGGGCTGCGCGATGTACGCCTGCGTGGACTGTCTCGCCCCGGAGGCACCGGTCCTGCTCTTCGAGCCGAACGCCGACATCAGCGATCAGGCCTGGTACGTGGACGCGCCCAGCCTCGAACACTGGCTGCGCACGTGGGTGGAGGGCACGGGCTGGTACGAGGAGACGAACGACGGCATGGACATGGCCCCATGGACCGACTTCCGCATCCGCACGGCGCGGGCTTCCTGAGCCCTCGGGGACGGATGCGGGCGGGCCGCACCGGCTACCGAGCCGCCCGCCACCGCCGTACGCCGTACGCGACGACCCCCACCGCCAGCACCCCCGCGCCCACGGCCACCGAGACCCAGGGCAGCGCGAACGCCAGCACCAGGCACCCGAGGAGACCCACCGCCGGCACCGCGCGCGCCGACAGGCTGGAACCGAGCGTCCAGGCCGAGGCGTTCGCCACCGCGTAGTACGCCAGCACACCGAAGGAGGAGAAACCGATGGCGCCGCGCACATCCACGGTCGCGGCCAGCACCGCCACCACCGCGCCCACGGCGAGCTCCGCCCGGTGCGGCACCTGGAAACGCGGGTGCACGGCCGCCAGCGCGCCGGGCAGATGGCGGTCCCGCGCCATGGCGAGTGTCGTCCGCGAGACGCCCAGGATCAGGGCGAGCAGCGAACCCAGCGCGGCCACCGCGGCGCCGATCCGGACGACCGGAACCAGACCCGGCACGCCTGCCGCCCGGACCGCGTCGGCCAGTGGCGCCTCCGCGTTCGCGAGACCACCGGCCCCCAGCACGGACAGCACCGCCACCGCCACGCACGCGTACACCACCAGCGCGATACCGAGGGCGATCGGGATGGCACGGGGGATGGTGCGGGCCGGATCCCGTACCTCCTCGCCGAGGGTCGCGATGCGCGCGTATCCGGCGAACGCGAAGAACAGCAGGCCGGCCGCCTGGAGCACCCCGTCCAGACCGCCGGAGGCGCCGATGTCCAGCCGCCCGGCATCGGCGTCACCGGACGTCAGACACACGACCACGACGGAAGCGAGGACCGCCAGCACCACCGCCACGATCACCCGCGTCAGCCAGGCGGACTTCTGGACGCCGCCGTAGTTCACCGCGGTCAGCGCCACCACGGCGGCGACCGCCACCGCGTGCGCCTGGTCCGGCCAGACGTACGCGCCCACGGTGAGCGCCATCGCCGCACAGGAGGCCGTCTTCCCGATCACGAACGCCCAGCCCGCGAGGTATCCCCAGAACTCCCCGAGCCGCTCGCGGCCGTACACATAGGTGCCGCCGGAGGCCGGATAGAGGGCGGCCAGCCGGGCCGAGGACGTGGCGTTGCAGTACGCGACCACGGCGGCGACAGCGAGGCCGATCAGCAGCCCGGAGCCGGCGGCGCGGGCCGCGGGCGCCAGGGCGGCGAAGATTCCGGCCCCGATCATCGAGCCGAGCCCGATGACCACGGCGTCGCCTACACCGAGGGTGCGCCGTAGCCCGGCGGCGGACTGTGTCATGGCCAGAACCCTACTGATCGCCGCAACCGTGGAGTGCGGTGCCGGCGTCCTGGTCATCAACACACGGCGAACAGAGCGCGAAGGCGGGAACACGCGAGCGCGGTCGGCGCACGACGGACGCGCACCCTCCGAACCGGACGAAGATCACAGTGTCCGGCCAGTGCGAGCACAGCACGGAAGGGCAGGTTCACGGCATGGGCATCATCAGCTGGATCATCCTGGGGCTGCTGGCCGGCGCCATCGCCAAGTTCCTGCTGCCGGGCCGTGACCCGGGCGGCCTCATCGGTACGACCGTCATCGGCGTCACCGGCGCCTTCATCGGCGGCTGGATCTCGGCCCGTTGGCTGGACCACCCCATCAGCAAGGACTTCTACGACGGCGCCACCTGGGCGGCCGCGATAGGCGGCTCGCTGGTTCTCCTGGTCGCCTACCGCATCCTGTTCGGCAACTCGCGCGACTGACCATCTCCCCGGACCGCAGCCAGCAGGCGGGAAGGGCGGGCACCAGCCAGGTGCCCGCCCTGTCTCGGGCGCGCCGCGCTTCCGCTCACGTGGTCAGCGGTAGTTGACGAACTGGAGCGCGAAGTCGAAGTCCTTGCCCTTCAGGAGGGCGATGACGGCCTGGAGGTCGTCGCGGCTCTTGGAGCTGACGCGGAGCTCGTCGCCCTGCACCTGGGCCTTCACGCCCTTGGGGCCCTCGTCACGGATGATCTTCGCGACCTTCTTGGCGTTCTCCTGGGAGATGCCCTCCTCGATCGACGCGAAGATCTTGTACTCCTTGCCGGAGAGCTGCGGCTCGCCCGCGTCCAGCGCCTTCAGCGAGATGCCGCGCTTGATCAGCTTGGACTGGAAGACGTCGAGGACTGCGTTCACCCGGTCCTCGGAGTTCGCCTCCATGAGGATCTTCTCGCCGGACCACGAGATCGAGGCGCCGACGCCCTTGAAGTCGTAGCGCTGCGAGATCTCCTTGGCGGCCTGGTTGAGGGCGTTGTCGACCTCCTGCCGCTCGACCTTCGAGACGATGTCGAAACTGGAGTCGGCCATGTCCTGTGGCTCCTTGTATCGGGGTGCGTGTCTGGTGCGTGTCGGCGTACGTGGGGGCGACCGCCGAGCCCGGCAAAGGTCCCGGGCCGCATCCGGATAAGCCTAGCCATCCCCGGTCCCCGGGGCCGCGAACAATCAGGTGGCGAAGCACCCCTCCGCATCGGGTATTGTTTACGTCGTTGCCAGGGAGCGCAGCCGAAAGGTTGTTCGAATGGCAGCAAACCCCGGCGGTGTGCCCGAGCGGCCAAAGGGAGCAGACTGTAAATCTGCCGGCTTCGCCTTCCCAGGTTCGAATCCTGGCGCCGCCACTTTGGGGAAGACCCCCTGCGGACTGTGGAGACACAGTACGCAGGGGGTCTCTTCGTGTGCGGTGACCTCGGGGATGTCAGAGGGGGCGGGCACACTGAGGCCATGACCACCCGCCGCAGGAGTTGCCCCGAGTGTCGTCGTGAGATCGCCGTGGTGGCCGGGCGGTTCGCGCGGCACGATCCGCCCGGTGCGCGGGGGAGTGGGGAACTCGTGTCGTGTCCCGGGTCGCGACGGACGGCTGAACTGGGGGCCGCGCAGCCGTCGTTGGACGGGTATGTCGTGCCCGAGTTCCCCGGTCAGTTGCCGCTGTTCTGAGGTGTCGGGTTTTTCGGACACTTGCCACTGTTCCGAGACGGCGGCTTTTCGGTCAGTTGCTGCTGTTCTGACGGCGCCGGCTTCCCCGTCGGTCGCCGCCGTTCTGAAGGCGTCTGCTCAGTTGCCCGCCACCGACTTCACCGCCACCGTCACCGGTGCGGAGCCGCTGATCAGTTCCAGGGTCAGGCCGGCCGTGGCAGGGGTGTCGATCAGCTCCGCCAGTACGGCGGCCACGTCGTCGCGGGGGATCGGGCCGCGGCCCGTGTGGGCCTCCAGGCGGACCAGGCCGGTGCCCGCGTCGTCCGTCAGCATGCCGGGGCGCAGGATCGTCCAGTCCAGGGCGTCCAGGCCGCGGATGTGCTCGTCCGCCTCGCCCTTCGCCCGCAGATAGACGTCGAAGACCTCGCTGCCCTCCTGTTTGGCGTTCGCGCCCATCGACGACACGACCACGTACCGGCGTACGCCCGCCCGCACGGCCGCGTCCGCGAACAGGATCGCCGCGTCCTTGTCCACCGTCTCCTTGCGGGCCGCCCCGCTGCCCGGCCCCGCGCCCGCCGCGAAGACCGCCGCGTCCGCGCCCTGAAGATGCGCCGCGACCTCTTCCACCGTCGCCGACTCCAGGTTCAGCAGCACCGGTTCGGCGCCCGCCTCCCGCAGATCGTCGCCCTGTTCGGCGCGGCGGATGATGCCCGCGACCTCGTCCCCGCGCGCGGAGAGCAGCCGCTCCAGCCGCAGCGCGATCTGACCATGACCACCAGCGATGACAATGCGCATGTCTTCGACCGTACGCCCGGACGGCCGCATCCGCCGCACGAGTTCCCACGGTCCGCGCCGCGACCCAGGACGCCTCGTCGACAGGCCCGGCGGACGCGCTCCGACACGCGCCCGAACCCCGACGACACGACTTGCGTCCGTCCCCTCGGCCCGCCCGTCACCGCCCCACCCCCGCCCTCAGGAGACCTCCCCCCGCCCCTGCCGAGGCAGCCCCAACTCCACGGCCGCGGCGGAGTTGCAGTACTCCCGCACCGCGCTCGTCCGGGCCACCACGCGCCCCCGGTGCACCACGATCCGGCTGTACGCCAGCGACAGCGCCCCCGCCAGCCGCTCCCCGCGCACCGCCAGCAGGTCGGCGGGGAAGCCCGCCTCGACGCGGACCTCGGGCAGGCCCAGGACCGTCCGCGCCGCCGAACTCACCGTGCCGTAGGCGGCGTCGGGGCTCAGCCCGTACTGGGAAGCCAGCAGGTACGCCGCCTCCAACGGGTCGCCGCGCCCCACCGGGTTGGACACGTCCCGCAGTGCCCCGCTCCCGGCCGCCACGCGAACTCCGGCCGCGCGCAGCAGTCGTACCGGTGCCGTGCCCCGGCGGTCCACGCCCCCGCAGCCGCCCTGCGGCAGACACACCACCGTCACGCCGGCCGCGGCGAGTTGGTCCGCCGTGCGGGCCGCCGCGTCGGCCGGCAGGCGGCCGAGTCCGCCGCAGGGGCCGAGTGTCACGCCGGGGCGCAGTCCGCCCGCCATCGTCGCGAGCCGGGACAGCCGGGCCGGGTCGTCGGCGTCGGTGTGCAGGTCGACGGGGCAGCCGTGCTCGGAGGCCAGTTCCAGGACCGCCTCCACGTACCCCGTGGGGTCGGGGTCCAGGTCGGGACAGCCACCCACCACCGAGGCGCCCATCTTCAGGGCGTCCCGCAGTATCGCCAGCCCGTCCGCCCCGGCCACCCCCGTCAGCAGGCGGGGCATCGCCACCGCGGTCAGCTCGGTGAGCCCGCGCAGTGAGCGCCGGGCCCGCAGGACGGCGGCGAGGGCGCCGAGGCCCTGGACGTCGCCCACGCGTACGTGTGCCCGCAGCGCGGTCGCCCCGTGGCCGAGCTGGAGCAGGGCGGCCTCCGTCGCCCGGCGCTGGACGTCCTGGGGGTCGTACGAGACCGGGCCGTCGGCGTCGGCCGAGAGCGCGGTGTCGGCGTGGGCGTGCGGTTCGGCGGGGGCCGGGAGGAGGAGATAGCCGGTGAGGTCCACGCGCGCGCCACCCGCGCGCGTGCCGCCCGCCGCCAGGCTCCCCGCCGTGCCCACCGCCTCGATGCGCCCGCCGCCCAGCCGGACGTCCACGGCGCGGCCGTCGGTGAGGCGGGCCCCGCACAACAGCAGCGCGGCCGGATCGGACGGCACCGACGACTCGTGGGACGAGGACGAGTGGGGCGGCTGGGGCTGGCTGTCGGGCATCGCGCTCCAGGTGCTCGGTGCTCGGAACTGCGCGAAGGACAGCGAAGGACCGCGCGGAACCGCGCGGGGACGCAAGATCACGCAGAGTGAGTCGAGCCTAGGGCGGTGATCAGCTCGCGGCCGGGAGGAGCGCAATAGTCGTACCGGTGTGGTCCGTCGTGCGGCAGCCGTGCGGAGGGGCCGCGGCGGTGACCTGTGAGGCGCCCGGGAAGCCCGCCGGATCGGGGCGCCGCGGGGGCCGCGAAACGGATTTGGGTGAACGGCGGCGGACCGTGTAATGTCTTCATCGCTCGCCCCAATAGCTCAGTCGGCAGAGCGTCTCCATGGTAAGGAGAAGGTCAACGGTTCGATTCCGTTTTGGGGCTCTGGTGTGTGAGGTTCCCGTCGCGAGGCGGGATCCGATCGCATCACAGCGGTGTAGCTCAGTCGGTAGAGCAAGCGGCTCATAATCGCTGTGTCACCGGTTCAAGTCCGGTCACCGCTACTGACAGTAGCCGATTGCGGGGTCGGTCCTTCGATCGGCTACTCTTTCTTGCGTTAAATGTCCTATCCGTTCGTCAAGGAGCACTCACGTGGCTGCCACCGACGTCCGCCCGAAGATCACGCTGGCCTGCGTGGAGTGCAAGGAGCGGAACTACATCACCAAGAAGAACCGGCGTAACAACCCGGACCGTCTTGAGATGAAGAAGCACTGCCCGCGTTGCAACGCGCACACCGCGCACCGCGAGACGCGATAAATCAGGCTCGTACGCGAGGCCGTCCCCGTCACAGGGGGCGGCCTCGCGTCGTTTCGTCGGCCGGAACCGAGCGGTAACCCTCGGGCCGACTCCGGGAAACCACAGCAGACACCAGGAGGTGCCGAGCCCATGGCGCTCGACCAGTCCTTCGTCGGGCGGACCTATCCGCCCACCGACCCCTACGAGGTCGGCCGCGAGAAGATCCGTGAGTTCGCGGAGGCGGTGGGAGACGCCAACCCGGCGTACACGGACGCGGAGGCCGCCAAGGCGCTCGGCCACGCCGATGTGATCGCCCCGCCGACCTTCGTCTTCGCGATCACCTTCAAGGCGGCCGGACAGGTCATCGCCGACCCCCAGCTCGGCCTCGACTACAGCCGCGTGGTGCACGGCGACCAGAAGTTCGCCTACACCCGCCCGGTTCGCGCCGGGGACCGGCTCACGGTCACCTCGACCATCGAGGCGATCAAGTCCCTCGCGGGCAACGACATCCTGGACATCCGCGGCGAGGTCCACGACGAGGCGGGGGAGCACGTCGTGACCGCCTGGACGAAGCTGGTCTCCCGCGCGGCAGAGGAGGCGTGAACAACCCCATGACGGCGAAGATTTCGTACGGCGACGTCGAGGTCGGCACCGAGCTGCCCGCGCGGACGTTCCCTGTGACCCGGGCCACGCTCGTGCAGTACGCGGGCGCCTCGGGTGACTTCAACCCGATCCACTGGAACGAGAAGTTCGCCAAGGAGGTGGGCCTGCCGGACGTCATCGCGCACGGCATGTTCACCATGGCCGAGGCGATCCGCGTGGTGACCGACTGGACCGGCGACCCGGGCGCGGTCGTCGAGTACGGCGTCCGCTTCACCAAGCCCGTCGTCGTCCCGAACGACGACGAGGGCGCCACCATCGAGGTCAGCGGCAAGGTGGCGGCCAAGCTCGACGACAACACGGTCCGGGTGGACCTGACGGCGACCAGCGCCAGCCAGAAGGTGCTCGGGATGTCGCGGGCGGTCGTACGACTGGCGTGACGCCACGCGCGCGTGCGGCACCGTAGGGCGAAGTAAGGGGCGTTCTCCTTGGGGGAGCGCCCCTTACTGCTGCCTCCACCCCCCCGACCCCGCAGGCAGGAAGCCGGCGGGCCGCGGCCCCGCCTTCTCAGGCACCCCCGCAGAGCCGGCCCCGCACGAGGCTTCGGCGGCCCGCGAAGCCTCACCGGCCGGGGAGACCGAGGGCCGACCGGCACTCCCTTGACGTAGTTAGTGATTGAGTACTAACTTAGTCGCATGGTCAGGATGAGCGCAGAAGAGCGGCGCGAGAGCGTCATCCGCGCGGCGACCGCCGAGTTCGCCCGCGGTGGCTACCACGGCACGTCGACCGAGGCGATCGCCAAGCGGGTCGGGGTCTCGCAGCCGTATCTCTTCCGCCTCTTCCCGGGCAAGAAGGCGATCTTCCAGGCCGCGGCGCGGCGCTGTGTCGAGGACACCATCCGCACCTTCCGGGAGGCCTCCGCCGGACTGGAGGGCGAAGAGGCCCTGCACGCCATGGCGAACGCGTACACCAAGGTCATCGCCGAACACCCCGAGCGGCTGCTGATGCAGATGCAGCTGTACGTCGCCGTGGCCGCCGCCGAGGAGGAGGGCGATCACGAGTTCGGTGCCGCCGTGCGCGAGAACTGGATGGAGCTGTGGGACAGCGTCCACCTGCCGCTCGGGGCCGACATCAACGAGACGACGACCTTCATGGCGTACGGGATGCTCGTCAACTGCCTGGTGGCCATGGGATTCCCGCCCGAGCACCGGGTGTGGGAGGGGCTCTACCCCTCCGCCCGCGCGAAGGGTCGGCTCGAGCACTGAGCGAGTCGGAACACTGACAGGCCGAAGGGCGTACCCGCGCCTCTTCATGACCCTGAAACTTAGTCATCAATAACTAACCAAACCGCGTGATCACCCTCTGGGGGAGAGATGTCACAGCAGACCGCACCTCGCGGAGGACCCGTCTGGGCCCTCGTCATCACCAGCGTCGCCGGATTCATGGCGGCCCTCGACAACCTCGTCGTCACCACCGCGCTGCCCTCCATCCGGGAGGACCTGGGCGGAGGGCTGCACGACCTGGAGTGGACGGTGAGCGCCTACACGCTCACCTTCGCCGTCCTGCTGATGTTCGGCGCGGCGCTCGGCGACCGGTTCGGCCGTCGACGGCTCTTCCTCGTGGGGATCACGATCTTCACCGGCGCGTCCGCCGCCGCGGCCATGGCGCCCGGCATCGACTCCCTGATCGCCGCCCGCGCGGTGCAGGGCGTGGGCGCGGCGATCATGATGCCGCTGACGCTGACCCTGCTGACGGCCGCCGTGCCGGCCGCCAAGCGCGGGATGGCGTTCGGGATCTGGGGCGCGGTCAACGGCCTCGCCGTGGCCTCCGGGCCGCTCATCGGCGGCAGCCTCACCGAACACATCTCCTGGCAGTGGATCTTCTGGCTGAACGTTCCGCTGGGCCTGATCCTGCTCCCGCTCGCCCGCGTCCGCCTCGCCGAGTCCTTCGGCACCAGCACCCGGCTCGACCTCCCCGGCACCCTCCTCGCCAGCGGCGGCCTCTTCGGCATCGTCTACGGCCTGGTCCGCGGCCCGGCCGACGGCTGGACCGCCCCCCTGGTCCTGACCGGCCTGTTCGCCGGTGGCGCGCTGCTCGCCGCGTTCGTCCTCTACAGCACCCGCGCCAAGAACCCGATGCTCCCGATGCGGCTGTTCCGCTCCCGCGCCTTCTCCGGGATCAACGCCGCCAGCATGCTGATGTTCCTCGGCATGTTCGGCTCGATCTTCCTGCTCAGCCAGTACATGCAGGGCGTGCTCGGCTACTCGCCCACCGAGGCGGGCCTGCGGATGCTGCCGTGGACCGGTATGCCGATGCTGGTCGCGCCGATCGCCGGGATCCTCTCCGACCGGATCGGTGGCCGCCCGGTCGTCGCCACCGGTCTCTTCCTCCAGGCCGCGGGCCTCGGCTACCTGGCCTCGGTCATCACCGCGGACGCCTCCTACGGCGTCCAGCTGCCCGGTCTGGTCATCAGCGGCGTCGGCATGGCCCTGTTCTTCGCGCCGGCCTCGGCCCTGGTGATGTCCAGCGTCCGGGCCTCGGAGCAGGGCATCGCCTCCGGCGCCAACAACGCCCTGCGCGAGGTCGGTGGCGCGCTCGGCATCGCGATCATGTCGTCGATCTTCGCGGCCCAGGGCGGCTACGAGACGGGACAGACCTTCGTCGACGGGCTGAAGCCCGCCCTGGTGACCGGCGCCGCGCTGGTGGCCGTGGCCGGAATCGCGGCTCTGTGCATCCCGGGCCGACGGGCGACCGAGCGTATGGAGAGCCCCGAGGCGACGCAGGCGCCCGTGCTGGAAACCGCAGGACGGTGAGGAAACCGCAGGAAGCCGACCCCGCCGCAGGACGCTGAGGAGCACGCCATGCCCACTCTCCCCTGGACCGTTCCGAACACCCCTCCGCACGGCACCGAGGTGCATGTCTTCGCCTCCCGGTTCGAGACCCGCAGCCTCTGGGGCGCCCTGAGGTTCTTCGCCCGCACCCCGGGCGTGTGGCGGCAGGTCAGCCGGGCGCCGGGCGCCTACGGGGCCGCCCTCAAGGCACAGCCCCTGCGGCGGACCTTCTGGACCCTGTCCGCCTGGGAGTCGCCCGAAGCCCTCAAGACCTTCGCCCGCTCCGGCACCCACGCCCCGACCTCCCGGGGCCTGGCCCCTTTGATGCGGGACGCGAAGTTCGTCATCTGGACCGCGAAGAGCGAGGAACTCCCGGTCGACTGGGCGGAGGCCGCCCGCCGACTGACCTGAGCCCTTGGACGTCGTACGACCACGACCCCGAGTCCCGATGAAGTACGACACAACGGCCCCGCCCAGACCGGCGGGGCCGTTCTCGTACTCTTGAGCGCGTGCAGGAACTCCACGACGCCCCGCTCGCCCCGCTGACCACCTTCCGGCTGGGCGGACCGGCCACCCGGCTGGTCACCGCCACCACCGACGCCGAGGTGATCGCCGCCGTCCGGGAGGCCGACGCCGCCGGTACCCCCCTGCTGCTCATCGGCGGCGGATCGAACCTGGTCATCGGCGACAAGGGCTTCGACGGCACCGCGCTCGTCATCGCCACGAAGGGCTTCGAGCTCGTCGGCACCCGGCTGGAACTGGCCGCGGGCGAGGTCTGGACGGACTCCGTCGCCCGTACCGTCGAGGCCGGGCTCGCCGGGATCGAATGCCTGGCCGGTATCCCCGGCTCGGCGGGCGCGACCCCGATCCAGAACGTCGGGGCGTACGGCCAGGAGGTCTCCGCCACGATCACCGAGGTGATCGCGTACGACCGCCGCGCGGGCGAGACCGTCACCCTCACCAACGCCGAGTGCGACTTCTCCTACCGCCACAGCCGCTTCAAGGCCGACCCCGAGCGCTACGTCGTCCTGCGGGTCCGATTCGAGCTGGAGGACGCGGACGGGCTGTCGGCGCCGATCAAGTACGCGGAGACCGCCCGCGCCCTCGGCGTGGAGGCCGGCGACCGGGTACCGCTGGCCGCCGCGCGGGAGACCGTGCTGAAGCTCCGCGCGGGCAAGGGGATGGTCCTCGACCCCGAGGACCACGACACCTGGTCCGCCGGATCCTTCTTCACCAACCCGATCCTCACCGACGAGCAGTTCGCGGCCTTCCACGCGCGCGTGCGGGAACGGCTCGGCGACGGTGTGGAGCCGCCTGCCTACCCGGCGGGGGAGGGCCGCACCAAGACCTCGGCCGCCTGGCTCATCGACAAGGCGGGCTTCGCCAAGGGCTACGGCGACGGCCCCGCCCGCATCTCCACCAAGCACACCCTCGCGCTCACCAACCGCGGCGCGGCGACCACGGAGGACCTGCTGGCGCTCGCCCGCGAGGTCGTCGCCGGGGTCCGCGAGGCCTTCGGCGTGACGCTGGTCAACGAGCCGGTGACGGTCGGCGTCAGCCTGTAGGGCCCGCCAGGGCGGAATCCCCGTTGCGCGGCACGACGGCCGGACGGAACCCTGAACGCATGAGGGAACCCCTGTGCGGCTGAGGATGACCGAGTTCCGGCTCCGGACCGGGCCGTACGAACACCGTGTGGTCCAGCCGCGCACGCCGCTGCGCCACACCTCGCTGACCGCCCCCGAGCCCATCGGTCTGCTGCTCGGTGACCACGACGGCCTGAACCGGCTGGCCGGACTGTTCTCCTTCGCTGCCTGCTCGCGGCACACGATCGTCCACGTCCCGCTGCGCGACTCGGTCCCGCCCGACGAGGGCTGGGGCGAACGGGTCGACCTCGTGCTCGCCCATCACTCGCTCGGCCTGCGCCCCAGCCGGTGGCCCGGCATCCGCGGCGCCCTGCGCGCGGGCAGGCCGCTGACCGTCCGCACCGACGAGGCGCGGACCGCCCGGGACGCGAGGACCTGGCAGGCGCGACGGGACCGCGACGACCTGCGGCACGCCACCCACGCGCGGACGTTCTTCCTGTTCGGCAGCCGGGAGGTGTTCGCCGACGCCGCCCTCGGCTTCGCCCGCGCGGCGGGCTTCGGGCCGCTTCAGAAGCGCGTCGCCGACGGGCACTCGGTGCTGATGACCTCACTGCAACTGGTCCAGCCGCCCGGCGGCGGGCACCCCGTCGAGGTGCTGATCTGCTTCAAGCCCTATCCGCCGTACGCCCATTTCAGGCCACCGGGGCAGTCAGCCATTCGTCCACGCCGGCCAGCAGCCGCGCCTTGACCTCCTCCGGCGCCGCGGACGCCCGTACCGACTGCCGGGCCAGTTCCGCCAGTTCGGCGTCCGTGAAGGCGTGGTGGGTGCGCGCGATCTCGTACTGGGCCGCGAGACGGGATCCGAAGAGCAGGGGGTCGTCGGCGCCCAGGGCCAGTGGGACACCGGCCTCGAACAGCTTGCGCAGCGGGACGTCCGACGGTTTCTCGTAGACGCCCAGGGCCACGTTGGACGCCGGGCACACCTCGCACGTCACGCCCCGGTCGGCCAGGCGCTTCAGCAGCCGCGGGTCCTCCGCCGCGCGCACCCCGTGGCCGATCCGGTTCGCGTGCAGGTCGTCCAGGCAGTCGCGGACCGAGGCGGGACCGGTCAGCTCGCCCCCGTGGGGGGCCGACAGCAGCCCGCCGTCCCGGGCGATGTGAAAGGCGCGGTCGAAGTCCCGGGCCATGCCCCGCCGCTCGTCGTTGGAGAGCCCGAAGCCGACCACGCCCCGGTCCGCGTACCGCACCGCGAGCCGGGCCAGCGTGCGGGCGTCCAGCGGGTGCTTCATCCGGTTCGCGGCGACCAGGATCCGCATGCCCAGACCGGTCTCCCGGGAGGTCGTCTCCACCGCGTCCAGGATGATCTCCAGAGCGGGGATGAGCCCGCCGAGCCGGGGCGCGTACGACGTCGGGTCCACCTGGATCTCCAGCCAGCCCGAGCCGTCCTTCACGTCCTCCTCGGCGGCCTCGCGCACCAGGCGCTGGATGTCCTCGGGCTCCCGCACGCACGAGCGGGCCGCGTCGTACAGCCGCTGGAAGCGGAACCAGCCCCGCTCGTCCGTCGCCCGCAGCCTCGGCGGCTCCCCGCTCGTCAGGGCTTCCGTGAGCGCCTCGGGCAGGCGCACGCCGTACTTGTCGGCCAGTTCCAGGACGGTGCCGGACCGCATCGACCCGGTGAAGTGCAGGTGCAGATGGGCCTTCGGCAGCTCAGAGACATCACGTACACGCTCCATCCCAGGATCCTGCCGTACGCAACCGCCGTGCCGGTACCGCTTTCCCCGTTCGTGGTCTTGCTCGCACAAAGAAACAGGGCGCCCACGACAGGTCGTGGGCGCCCTGGGACGGCTTACCGGCTACTTGGCCTCCGCCAGCAGCTTCTGGATGCGCGAGACGCCCTCGACGAGGTCCTCGTCACCGAGCGCGTACGACAGCCGCAGATAGCCCGGGGTGCCGAAGGCCTCGCCCGGGACGACCGCGACCTCGGCCTCCTCCAGGATCAGCTCGGCCAGCTCCACGCTGCTCTGCGGGCGCTTGCCGCGGATCTCCTTGCCGAGCACGGCCTTCACCGACGGGTACGCGTAGAAGGCGCCCTCGGGCTCCGGGCAGACCACGCCGTCGATCTCGTTGAGCATCCGCACGATCGTCTTGCGGCGCCGGTCGAAGGCCTCGCGCATCTTCGCGACGGCGTCCAGGTCACCGGAGACGGCGGCGAGGGCGGCCACCTGCGCCACGTTCGAGACGTTGGACGTCGCGTGCGACTGGAGGTTGGTCGCGGCCTTCACCACGTCCTTCGGGCCGATGATCCAGCCGACCCGCCAGCCCGTCATGGCGTAGGTCTTCGCCACGCCGTTGACCACGACGCACTTGTCGCGCAGCTCGGGCAGCAGCCCCGGCAGGGAGACCGCGGAGGCGTCGCCGTAGACGAGGTGCTCGTAGATCTCGTCCGTCATCACCCACAGGCCGTGCTCCACGGCCCAGCGGCCGATGGCCTCGGTGTCCCGCTCGCTGTAGACCGCGCCGGTCGGGTTCGAGGGGGAGACGAAGAGGACGACCTTCGTCTTCTCCGTGCGCGCCGCCTCCAGCTGCTCGACCGAGACCCGGTAACCGGTCGTCTCGTCGGCGACGACCTCGACCGGGACACCGCCCGCGAGGCGGATCGACTCCGGGTACGTCGTCCAGTACGGCGCCGGGACGATGACCTCGTCGCCCGGGTCGAGGATCGCGGCGAAGGCCTCGTAGATCGCCTGCTTGCCGCCGTTGGTGACGAGGATCTGGGAGACGTCGGGCTCGTAGCCGGAGTCGCGCAGCGTCTTCGCGGCGATCGCGGCCTTCAGCTCGGGCAGACCGCCGGCCGGCGTGTAGCGGTGGTACTTCGGGTTCTTGCAGGCCTCGATGGCGGCCTCGACGATGTAGTCCGGGGTCGGGAAGTCGGGCTCACCGGCGCCGAAGCCGATCACCGGACGCCCGGCGGCCTTGAGGGCCTTGGCCTTGGCGTCCACGGCGAGGGTGGCGGACTCGGAGATCGCGCCGACTCGGGCGGAGACCCGGCGCTCGGTGGGAGGGGTTGCAGCGCTCATGGGTCCATCGTTTCAGACCGGAAACTCCCCCGGCACGCGGGTTTCACAGACTGAACAACGGCTGAACAACCGTCCGGATCCACCCCTCGAGCTGGGTGATCTTTCATCTCCAAGGCTCCTACGGGCACTTTCTGTTCGACGAGGGGCCCGAGACCACGTACACTCTCACCTCGTTGGCCTTCAGCAGCCCGCACTCGCACGGTGCACACCGAGCACCCGTCCGGATGCGGTACGTTGGGGGACACACAAAGGGTCGTAGCTCAATTGGTAGAGCACTGGTCTCCAAAACCAGCGGTTGGGGGTTCAAGTCCCTCCGGCCCTGCTACACACACCTTCGCCAGGATGTGTGCGCATGTACGTACAGCAATGCACCGCCGTGCGGCTCAGACCGGGCGCGGCACGGCCACGACCCGGAATCAGGTGAGGACGAGTGACGGACGCCGTGGGCTCCATCGACATGCCTGATGCCGAGGACGAGGCGCCGGATTCCAAGAAGAAGACCCGCAAGGGCGGTAAGCGCGCCAAGAAGGGTCCGCTGAAGCGTCTGGCCCTCTTCTACCGGCAGATCGTCGCCGAGCTTCGCAAGGTCGTCTGGCCGTCGCGCAGCCAGCTGACGACGTACACGACCGTGGTGATCGTCTTCGTGGTCATCATGATCGGCCTGGTGACCGTGATTGACTATGGGCTCGACCACGCCGCCAAGTACGTCTTCGGCTGAGCCAAGAGCGAAGGGCGCCGCGGTTACCGGCGCCCCTTTTCGCATGTTCCACCCCTATGTATCCAGGAAGAAGCAGCCACCGTGTCTGACCAGAACCTGAACGACGCCATCGAGCCCGACGAGACTGTCGAAGACGAGCTCGACATCGTCGAGGGCGCGGACGAGGACCTGGACGAGGTCGAGGCTGCCGACGAGGAGGCCGGCGAGCCCGCCGAGGAAGCCGCCCTGCACGTCGAGGACGAGGCCGAGGACGCCGAAGCCGAAGAGGCCGAGGAAGAGCCCGCCGAGCCGGTCGACCCCGTCGCCGCCCTGCGCGAGGAGCTGCGCACCCTGCCCGGCGAGTGGTACGTCATCCACACCTACGCCGGCTACGAGAACCGCGTGAAGACCAACCTGGAGCAGCGCGCCGTCTCGCTGAACGTCGAGGACTACATCTTCCAGGCCGAGGTGCCGCAGGAAGAGGTCGTCCAGATCAAGAACGGCGACCGCAAGACGATCCGCCAGAACAAGCTTCCCGGCTACGTCCTGGTGCGCATGGACCTGACGAACGAGTCCTGGGGCGTCGTCCGCAACACCCCCGGCGTCACCGGCTTCGTGGGCAACGCCTACGACCCGTACCCGCTGACCCTGGACGAGATCGTCAAGATGCTCGCCCCGGAGGCCGAGGAGAAGGCCGCCCGTGAGGCCGCCGAGGCCGAGGGCAAGCCGGCGCCGCAGCGCAAGGTCGAGGTCCAGGTGCTGGACTTCGAGGTCGGCGACTCGGTCACCGTCACCGACGGTCCGTTCGCCACGCTCCAGGCCACGATCAACGAGATCAACCCCGACTCCAAGAAGGTCAAGGGTCTGGTGGAGATCTTCGGTCGCGAGACCCCGGTCGAGCTGTCGTTCGACCAGATTCAGAAGAACTGAGGTTCTTCCCGGAAGAGCTTCCGACCAGGTCAGGCAGGCTGTATCAGCCCGCCTGACCTGCTCGGTTTTTGGCCGCGCATCTATACCCGTTATCGTTGTGCGGTATGCCTGCGTTCGGTTGGTCCCGTCGCGCGGGCATGGACCCGATTGAAAGGACCCGGAGAGCTATGCCTCCCAAGAAGAAGAAGGTCACGGGGCTCATCAAGCTCCAGATCCAGGCCGGTGCCGCCAACCCGGCCCCGCCGGTCGGCCCCGCGCTGGGTCAGCACGGCGTGAACATCATGGAGTTCTGCAAGGCCTACAACGCCGCGACCGAGTCGCAGCGCGGTTGGGTCATCCCGGTGGAGATCACGGTCTACGAGGACCGCTCCTTCACCTTCATCACCAAGACCCCGCCGGCCGCGAAGATGATCCTCAAGGCCGCTGGTGTCGAGAAGGGCTCCGGCGAGCCGCACAAGACCAAGGTCGCCAAGATCACCGAGGCGCAGGTCCGCGAGATCGCCACCACCAAGATGCCCGACCTCAACGCCAATGACCTGGACGCCGCGTCCAAGATCATCGCCGGCACCGCCCGTTCCATGGGCATCACGGTCGAGGGCTGATCCCCAAACCCCCTGCAGTAGTGGCAGGGCCTGCTCGGCCCGGACCACGACTCCTAAGAGAACCCCAGGAGCAGTAGTGAGCAAGCGCAGCAAGTCTCTCCGCGCTGCGGACGCCAAGATCGACCGGGAGAAGCTCTACGCCCCGCTCGAGGCCGTCCGTCTCGCCAAGGAGACCTCCACGACCAAGTTCGACGGCACCGTCGAGGTCGCCTTCCGTCTGGGTGTCGACCCGCGCAAGGCCGACCAGATGGTCCGTGGCACCGTGAACCTCCCGCACGGCACCGGTAAGACCGCCCGGGTCCTGGTCTTCGCGACCGGTGACCGTGCCGAGGCCGCTCGTGCCGCGGGCGCCGACATCGTCGGCGCCGACGAGCTCATCGACGAGGTGTCGAAGGGCCGTCTGGACTTCGACGCCGTCGTCGCCACCCCGGACCTCATGGGCAAGGTCGGCCGCCTCGGCCGCGTGCTCGGTCCGCGTGGTCTGATGCCGAACCCGAAGACCGGCACCGTGACGCCGGACGTCGCCAAGGCTGTCAACGACATCAAGGGCGGCAAGATCGAGTTCCGCGTCGACAAGCACTCGAACCTGCACTTCATCATCGGCAAGACGTCGTTCGACGACACCAAGCTGGTGGAGAACTACGGCGCGGCCCTGGAGGAGATCCTCCGTCTGAAGCCGTCCGCCGCCAAGGGTCGCTACATCAAGAAGGCCGCCATCAGCACCACGATGGGCCCCGGCATCCAGCTCGACCCGAACCGCACCCGCAACCTCCTCGTCGAGGAGGACCCGGCCGCGGTCTGAGCCTGACGGCTCGCTGAAGTCGGCGAACGGGCCCCGCACCTTCGAGGTGCGGGGCCCGTTTCCCTTTGCCCCAGGGGAACCGCGGCTGTGCCCCAGGGAACTGCCGCCGTGCCGCTCGGAATTGGCGCGACCGGTTCCGCGTCGATCAGCTAGGCTCGCCACCCTGTTTGTGTATCGGCCATGTGTTCCTTGGGGGGAATCGATGGGGCTTTCCGTACGACGTTCCGCGCGCACTCGGACGATCGGCGCCGGGCTCGCCGCCGTGGCCCTCGCCGCGGGTGCGGTGAGCTGCTCCGGGGGCGACTCCAAGGGCAAGGGGGAGGCCGGGGGCGACTCGCCGAAGATGACGCCCGCGGCGGCCGTGGCGGCAGCGGCGAAGAACTCGGACGACATCACGTCCCTGCGCTACCGCATGACGGGCAAGGTCCCGGAGACCGGCCGGGTCAAGGCCGAGGCCTCCATGCGGATGGAGCCCGAGATCGCGATGTCCATGAAGATGACGGCGCTCGACGAGGGCGCGGACGGCACCATGGAGATCCGCCTCGTCGACAAGGCCATGTACATGGGCGGCAACCCCGAGCTGGCCAAGGAGATGGACGGCAAGAGCTGGATGAAGTTCGACCTGTCCGCGATGGGCGACGCGCTCGGCGGGAGCCCGGCCGGGGGCGCCGGCCAGGCCGAGCAGAACCCGGCGGCCGAGTCCACCTTCCTGACCGGTGCCGAGGATGTCGAGAAGGTCGGCACGGAGAAGGTCGAGGGCGTCGAGACGACCCACTACCAGGGCACCCTCACGCTCGACGAGCTCCGCGCCTCCTTCAAGGACGAGGACAAGAAGACGCGCGAGAAGCGTGAGAAGAGCGTCCAGCAGTACGAGGAGATGGGCGTCGACAAGCTCACGATGGACATGTGGGTCGACGGCGAGGACCACACCAAGCAGTTCCGGATGCGGGGCGACGCCGACAAGGGCCCGCTGGACATCACCATCACCTTCCTCGACATCAACAAGCCGGTGACGGTCAAGGCTCCGCCCGCCAGGGACACCGTGGACCTGGCGGAGATGATGGCGGAACTCGGCGAGAGCTGAGGGTCGTAGGACCGGATTTGCCCCGGGGCGATCCGGTCACGTACTCTCTTGCAGAAGCCAAAGACCGCTGGTCGTTGCCGTGCTCTCGGAAGAGGGTCCGGTGGCCGAAGGATCCGCTGAACTGCGGACGACCCGCGCAGGTGACTGTGGAAGTGCTCCTGGTCCGGTTCCGTTCTCGCGGAATTGCTCCGGTTGAGCTACGCCCCGTGCGCCTGCGCCGGGGCGTTTCGTTTTCCCCAGTCCTCCTTCGGGTCCGCGCGGTCCGAATCACCCGGAAGGAGGCCGAGGCTCTATGGCGAGGCCCGACAAGGCTGCCGCGGTTGCCGAGCTGACGGACAAGTTCCGCAGCTCCAACGCCGCCGTGCTGACCGAGTACCGCGGTCTCACCGTGGCGCAGCTCAAGACGCTGCGTCGTTCGCTCGGTGAGAACGCCCAGTACGCCGTGGTGAAGAACACGCTGACCAAGATTGCGGCCAACGAGGCCGGGATCACGCTGGACGACCAGCTCTTCGCTGGTCCGACGGCCGTCGCCTTCGTCACCGGAGACCCGGTGGAGTCGGCGAAGGGTCTTCGTGACTTCGCCAAGGACAACCCGAACCTCATCATCAAGGGCGGTGTCCTTGACGGCAAGGCGCTGTCCGCCGATGAGATCAAGAAGCTTGCGGACCTCGAGTCCCGCGAGGTTCTGCTCGCCAAGCTGGCGGGTGCCATGAAGGGCAAGCAGTCCCAGGCTGCCGCGCTCTTCCAGGCGCTCCCGTCGAAGCTCGTCCGCACCGTGGACGCGCTTCGCGCCAAGCAGGCCGAGCAGGGCGGTGCCGAGTAATTCGGCTCGCATCATGACCGCCGCCTGACGCGGTGGTCGTAGCGGGCCGAACGTACGCCCGCCAGTCATGTACATCCGGCACCAGCCGAATTAGTGGAAGGAAAGCCATCATGGCTCTCACCCAGGAAGAACTGCTCGCCGAGTTCGAGAACATGACCCTCATCCAGCTCGCCGAGTTCGTCTCGGCGTTCGAGGAGAAGTTCGACGTCACCGCTGCCGCCCCGGTCGCCGTTGCCGCCGCCGGTGCCCCGGGTGCCCCGGCCGCCGCCGCCGAGGAGGAGAAGGACGAGTTCGACGTCATCCTCACCGGTGCGGGCGACAAGAAGATCCAGGTCATCAAGGTCGTGCGTGAGCTGACCTCCCTCGGCCTGAAGGAGGCCAAGGACCTGGTGGACGGCGCCCCGAAGCCCGTCCTCGAGAAGGTCGCCAAGGACGCCGCCGAGAAGGCCGCCGAGTCCCTCAAGGGCGCCGGCGCCTCCGTCGAGGTCAAGTAAGACCTCACGGTCCGCCGCGGACCCGAGCGAGCTGATTGCGGCCCCGTAGGGCTGTAACGCGAGCGCACCGAAGAGCGATCATCCATCTGGGTGGTCGCTCTTCGGCGTTCCCGGGGGCAGGGCCGCGGTTGCCTTGCGCCTCAGGTCACGAGGGGTATGGTGATCTTCGTCGTGTCTCCGGCCGCCCCGGTTCTGCCAAGGGGGGCCTTGACGAACCGCACGCAGCGCGCAATTCTCAGGACGCGTCGTCACAACGGTCCGAATCCGAGGCATGGATCGACGACGAAGAGGGCAGTATCAACGTGCATCGAGGGCGGGAATGCCGAGGGCGTTGAGGACGACGAGGGTCGCTAAGAGGGTTGAGAAATACCCGCACTGGACATCAGTGTGCCAAGTGGCTACACTGACCCTTTGCGCTGCCTGTTAGCTGTCCCCTGCCCGTCACCAGGGGCATGCCCTCGCCCGAGCACAGACGACCAGACCATCCCTGACCTGGGATTTGTGTCCCTGTGTGTGGGAGAGGGGCCGGTACGCGCGTAGTGAGTCCGAGCCCTCGGAAGGACCCCCTCTTGGCCGCCTCGCGCACTGCCTCGACCGCGAATACGAACAACGGCGCCAGCACCGCCCCGCTGCGCATCTCCTTTGCAAAGATCAAGGAGCCCCTCGAGGTTCCCAACCTGCTCGCGCTGCAGACCGAGAGCTTTGACTGGCTGCTCGGGAACACCGCCTGGCAGAGTCGGGTCGAGGCGGCTCTGGAGTCCGGTCAGGACGTCCCCACCAAGTCCGGTCTGGAGGAGATCTTCGAGGAGATCTCTCCGATCGAGGACTTCTCCGGGTCGATGTCGCTGACGTTCCGCGACCACCGTTTCGAGCCGCCGAAGAACAGCATCGACGAGTGCAAGGAGCGCGACTTCACGTACGCCGCCCCGCTCTTCGTGACGGCTGAGTTCACCAACAACGAGACCGGCGAGATCAAGTCCCAGACGGTCTTCATGGGCGACTTCCCGCTCATGACGAACAAGGGCACCTTCGTCATCAACGGCACCGAGCGTGTCGTGGTGTCGCAGCTGGTCCGCTCGCCCGGTGTCTACTTCGACTCCTCCATCGACAAGACGTCCGACAAGGACATCTTCTCGGCCAAGATCATCCCGTCCCGGGGTGCCTGGCTCGAGATGGAGATCGACAAGCGCGACATGGTCGGTGTGCGTATCGACCGCAAGCGCAAGCAGTCCGTGACCGTCCTGCTCAAGGCTCTCGGTTGGACGACCGAGCAGATCCTCGAGGAGTTCGGCGAGTACGAGTCGATGCGCGCCACCCTGGAGAAGGACCACACCCAGGGCCAGGACGACGCGCTGCTCGACATCTACCGCAAGCTGCGTCCGGGCGAGCCCCCCACGCGTGAGGCCGCGCAGACGCTGCTGGAGAACCTGTACTTCAACCCGAAGCGCTACGACCTCGCCAAGGTCGGCCGCTACAAGGTCAACAAGAAGCTGGGCGCCGACGCTCCGCTGGACGCGGGCATCCTGACCGTCGAGGACGTCATCTCGACGATCAAGTACCTGGTCAAGCTGCACGCCGGTGAGACCGAGACGGTCGCCGACAGCGGTCAGACGATCGTCGTCGAGACCGACGACATCGACCACTTCGGCAACCGTCGTCTGCGCAGCGTCGGCGAGCTCATCCAGAACCAGGTCCGTACGGGTCTGGCGCGTATGGAGCGTGTCGTCCGCGAGCGCATGACGACTCAGGACGTCGAGGCGATCACGCCGCAGACCCTGATCAACATCCGGCCGGTCGTCGCCTCCATCAAGGAGTTCTTCGGCACCAGCCAGCTGTCGCAGTTCATGGACCAGAACAACCCGCTGTCGGGTCTCACCCACAAGCGCCGTCTGTCGGCTCTTGGCCCGGGTGGTCTCTCCCGTGAGCGGGCCGGCTTCGAGGTCCGTGACGTGCACCCGTCTCACTACGGCCGTATGTGCCCGATCGAGACGCCCGAAGGCCCGAACATCGGTCTGATCGGTTCGCTGGCCTCCTACGGCCGGGTCAACGCGTTCGGTTTCGTCGAGACCCCGTACCGCAAGGTCGTCGACGGCCAGGTCACCGACGAGGTGGACTACCTGACCGCCGACGAGGAGGACCGGTTCGTCATCGCGCAGGCCAACGCCACGCTCGGCGACGACCTGCGCTTCTCCGAGGCCCGTGTCCTCGTTCGCCGCCGTGGCGGCGAGGTCGACTACGTCAGCCCCGAGGACGTCGACTACATGGACGTCTCGCCGCGCCAGATGGTGTCGGTCGCGACCGCCATGATCCCCTTCCTCGAGCACGACGACGCCAACCGTGCCCTCATGGGCGCGAACATGATGCGTCAGGCCGTGCCGCTGATTAAGTCCGAGTCCCCGCTCGTCGGCACCGGCATGGAGTACCGCTCCGCCGTCGACGCCGGTGACGTGGTCAAGGCCGAGAAGGCGGGTGTGGTCCAGGAGGTCTCCGCGGACTACATCACCACCGCCAACGACGACGGCACGTACATCACGTACCGCCTGGCCAAGTTCGCCCGCTCCAACCAGGGCACCTCGGTCAACCAGAAGGTCATCGTCAACGAGGGCGACCGGATCATCGAGGGCCAGGTCCTCGCCGACGGTCCGGCCACCCAGAACGGCGAGATGGCCCTCGGCAAGAACCTGCTCGTGGCGTTCATGCCGTGGGAGGGTCACAACTACGAGGACGCGATCATCCTGTCGCAGCGCCTCGTGCAGGACGACGTCCTCTCCTCGATCCACATCGAGGAGCACGAGGTCGACGCCCGTGACACCAAGCTCGGCCCCGAGGAGATCACCCGGGACATCCCGAACGTCTCCGAGGAGGTCCTCGCCGACCTCGACGAGCGCGGCATCATCCGCATCGGCGCCGAGGTCATCGCCGGCGACATCCTCGTCGGCAAGGTCACGCCCAAGGGTGAGACCGAGCTGACGCCGGAGGAGCGCCTGCTGCGCGCGATCTTCGGTGAGAAGGCCCGTGAGGTCCGTGACACGTCGCTGAAGGTGCCGCACGGCGAGACCGGCAAGGTCATCGGCGTCCGCGTCTTCGACCGCGAGGAGGGCGACGAGCTTCCCCCCGGTGTGAACCAGCTGGTGCGCGTCTACGTCGCGCAGAAGCGCAAGATCACCGACGGTGACAAGCTCGCCGGCCGTCACGGCAACAAGGGTGTCATCTCCAAGATCCTGCCCATCGAGGACATGCCGTTCCTCGAGGACGGGACCCCGGTCGACATCATCCTCAACCCGCTCGGTGTGCCGTCCCGAATGAACCCGGGACAGGTTCTGGAGATCCACCTCGGCTGGCTCGCCAGCCGCGGCTGGGACGTCTCCGGTCTCGCCGACGAGTGGGCGCAGCGCCTCCAGGCCATCGGCGCCGACAGTGTCGCCCCCGGCACCAACGTCGCCACCCCGGTCTTCGACGGTGCGCGTGAGGACGAGCTCGCGGGTCTGCTGCAGCACACCATCCCGAACCGCGACGGCGAGCGCATGGTGCTTCCGTCCGGCAAGGCGCGGCTGTTCGACGGCCGTAGCGGTGAGCCGTTCCCGGACCCGATCTCGGTCGGCTACATGTACATCCTGAAGCTGCACCACCTGGTCGACGACAAGCTGCACGCCCGGTCGACCGGCCCGTACTCGATGATCACCCAGCAGCCGCTGGGTGGTAAGGCTCAGTTCGGTGGCCAGCGGTTCGGCGAGATGGAGGTGTGGGCCCTCGAGGCCTACGGCGCCGCGTACGCCCTCCAGGAGCTGCTGACCATCAAGTCCGACGACGTCACCGGCCGCGTGAAGGTCTACGAGGCCATCGTCAAGGGCGAGAACATCCCCGAGCCCGGCATCCCCGAGTCCTTCAAGGTGCTCATCAAGGAGATGCAGTCCCTGTGCCTGAACGTGGAGGTGCTGTCCAGCGACGGTATGTCCATCGAGATGCGTGACACCGACGAGGATGTCTTCCGCGCCGCGGAGGAGCTCGGCATCGACCTGTCCCGGCGCGAGCCGAGCAGCGTCGAAGAGGTCTGACGGGAGTTCGGCCGGGCTCGTGAAGAGCCCGGCCGGCCCCAGGACCCCCGTATCAGACCAAAGACTTACAACCCTGAGAGGGATTGACGCATAGTGCTCGACGTCAACTTCTTCGACGAGCTCCGGATCGGTCTGGCCACCGCTGACGACATCCGTCAGTGGAGCCACGGCGAGGTC
This sequence comes from Streptomyces sp. NPDC003635, assembly GCF_053587635.1. Lineage (NCBI taxonomy): Bacteria > Bacillati > Actinomycetota > Actinomycetes > Kitasatosporales > Streptomycetaceae > Streptomyces > Streptomyces sp. NPDC003635. Next base: position 116,835 of record NZ_JBSFOK010000021.1, read on the forward strand.
AAGAAGCCCGAGACCATCAACTACCGCACCCTCAAGCCCGAAAAGGACGGACTCTTCTGCGAGAAGATCTTCGGTCCGACCCGGGACTGGGAGTGCTACTGCGGCAAGTACAAGCGCGTCCGCTTCAAGGGCATCATCTGTGAGCGCTGCGGCGTCGAGGTCACTCGCGCCAAGGTGCGCCGTGAGCGGATGGGCCACATCGAGCTGGCCGCTCCCGTCACCCACATCTGGTACTTCAAGGGCGTTCCGTCGCGGCTGGGCTACCTGCTCGACCTCGCCCCGAAGGACCTCGAGAAGGTCATCTACTTCGCGGCGTACATGATCACGTACGTCGACGAGGAGCGCCGTACCCGTGACCTGCCCTCCCTGGAGGCGCATGTCTCGGTGGAGCGTCAGCAGGTCGAGAACCGTCGCGACGCCGACCTGGAGGCCCGCGCCAAGAAGCTCGAGTCGGACCTGGCCGAGCTGGAGGCCGAGGGTGCCAAGGCCGACGTGCGCCGCAAGGTGCGCGAGGGTGCCGAGCGTGAGATGAAGCAGCTGCGCGACCGCGCGCAGCGCGAGATCGACCGCCTCGACGAGGTGTGGACCCGGTTCAAGAACCTCAAGGTCCAGGACCTCGAGGGCGACGAGCTGCTCTACCGCGAGCTGCGCGACCGCTTCGGCACGTACTTCGACGGTTCGATGGGTGCCGCGGCGCTGCAGAAGCGCCTGGAGTCCTTCGACCTCGACGAGGAGGCCGAGAAGCTCCGCGAGATCATCCGTACCGGCAAGGGCCAGAAGAAGACCCGTGCGCTGAAGCGGCTGAAGGTCGTGTCTGCCTTCCTGCAGACCTCCAACAGCCCCAAGGGCATGGTCCTCGACTGCGTCCCGGTCATCCCGCCGGACCTTCGCCCGATGGTGCAGCTGGACGGTGGCCGCTTCGCGACCTCCGACCTGAACGACCTGTACCGCCGTGTGATCAACCGGAACAACCGACTGAAGCGCCTTCTCGACCTCGGTGCGCCCGAGATCATCGTGAACAACGAGAAGCGCATGCTCCAGGAGGCCGTCGACGCCCTCTTCGACAACGGTCGTCGTGGTCGCCCGGTCACCGGTCCCGGTAACCGCCCGCTGAAGTCCCTCAGCGACATGCTGAAGGGTAAGCAGGGTCGATTCCGTCAGAACCTGCTCGGCAAGCGAGTCGACTACTCGGCGCGTTCCGTCATCGTCGTCGGCCCGCAGCTGAAGCTGCACCAGTGCGGTCTGCCCAAGGCCATGGCGCTGGAGCTCTTCAAGCCGTTCGTGATGAAGCGCCTGGTCGACCTGAACCACGCGCAGAACATCAAGTCGGCCAAGCGCATGGTCGAGCGCGGCCGCACCGTCGTGTACGACGTCCTCGAAGAGGTCATCGCCGAGCACCCGGTGCTGCTGAACCGTGCGCCCACGCTGCACCGCCTCGGCATCCAGGCCTTCGAGCCGCAGCTGGTCGAGGGCAAGGCCATCCAGATCCACCCGCTCGTCTGCACCGCGTTCAACGCGGACTTCGACGGTGACCAGATGGCCGTGCACCTGCCGCTGTCCGCGGAGGCGCAGGCCGAGGCCCGCATCCTGATGCTGTCCTCGAACAACATCCTCAAGCCCGCCGACGGCCGTCCGGTGACGATGCCGACCCAGGACATGGTCCTCGGTCTGTTCTTCCTCACCACCGACGGTGAGATGCGGGGCGTCAAGGGTGAGGACCGCTCCTTCGCGTCCGTCGCCGAGGCGATCATGGCCTTCGACGCGGGCGAGCTCTCCCTGCAGTCGCCGATCGACATCCGCTTCCCGGTGGGCACCATCCCGCCGCGTGGCTGGACGCCGCCGGCGCAGGAGGAGGGCGAGCCGGAGTGGCAGCAGGGTGACTCCTTCCGCCTGCGGACGACCCTGGGCCGCGCGCTCTTCAACGAGCTGCTGCCCGAGGACTACCCGTTCGTCGACTACGAGGTCGGCAAGAAGCAGCTCTCCGAGATCGTCAACGACCTCGCCGAGCGCTACCCCAAGGTCATCGTGGCGGCGACGCTCGACAACCTGAAGGCGGCCGGCTTCTACTGGGCGACCCGTTCCGGTGTCACCGTGGCCATCTCCGACGTCGTCGTTCCCGAGGCGAAGAAGGAGATCGTCCGCGGCTACGAGGCGCAGGACGAGAAGGTCCAGAAGCAGTACGAGCGCGGTCTGATCACCAAGGACGAGCGCACCCAGGAACTCATCGCGATCTGGACCAAGGCGACCAACGAGGTCGCCGAGGCCATGAACGAGAACTTCCCGAAGACCAACCCGATCTTCATGATGGTGAACTCGGGTGCACGAGGCAACATGATGCAGATGCGTCAGATTGCCGGTATGCGTGGTCTGGTGTCGAACGCCAAGAACGAGACGATCCCGCGTCCCATCAAGGCGTCCTTCCGTGAGGGCCTGTCCGTGCTGGAGTACTTCATCTCCACGCACGGTGCCCGTAAGGGTCTGGCGGACACCGCCCTGCGTACCGCCGACTCGGGTTACCTGACCCGTCGTCTGGTGGACGTCTCGCAGGACGTCATCATCCGCGAGGAGGACTGCGGCACCGAGCGCGGCCTCAAGCTCGACATCGCCGAGCGCGGCGCCGACGGCGTGCTGCGCAAGGCGGACAACGTCGAGACGTCCGTGTACGCGCGCTGCCTCGCCGAGGACATCGTCGTCGACGGCAAGGTGCTGGCCCCGGCCGGTACCGACCTCGGTGACGTGCTCATCGACGAGCTGGTCAAGTACGGCGTCCAGACGGTCAAGACCCGCTCGGTCCTGACCTGTGAGTCCGCCGTCGGCACCTGCGCCATGTGCTACGGCCGCTCGCTGGCCACCGGCAAGCTGGTCGACATCGGTGAGGCGGTCGGCATCATCGCCGCCCAGTCCATCGGTGAGCCCGGTACCCAGCTGACGATGCGTACCTTCCACACCGGTGGTGTGGCCGGTGACGACATCACCCAGGGTCTGCCCCGTGTCGTCGAGCTCTTCGAGGCCCGTACTCCGAAGGGTGTCGCCCCGATCTCCGAGGCCTCCGGCCGCGTGCGGATCGAGGAGACCGAGAAGACCAAGAAGATCGTCGTCACCCCGGACGACGGCAGCGACGAGACGGCGTTCCCGATCTCGAAGCGTGCCAAGGTCCTGGTCCGCGAGGGCGACCACGTCGAGGTGGGCCAGCAGCTCACCGTGGGTGCCACCAACCCGCACGACGTGCTGCGCATCCTGGGTCAGCGTGCCGTCCAGGTCCACCTGGTCGGCGAGGTCCAGAAGGTCTACAACTCGCAGGGTGTGTCGATCCACGACAAGCACATCGAGATCATCATCCGGCAGATGCTCCGCCGTGTGACGATCATCGAGTCCGGCGACGCCGAGCTGCTGCCCGGTGAGCTGGTCGAGCGCTCGAAGTTCGAGACCGAGAACCGTCGTGTGGTGCAGGAGGGCGGTCACCCGGCCTCCGGTCGTCCGCAGCTCATGGGTATCACCAAGGCCTCGCTGGCCACGGAGTCCTGGCTGTCGGCGGCGTCCTTCCAGGAGACGACGCGAGTCCTCACGGACGCGGCGATCAACGCCAAGTCCGACTCGCTCATCGGCCTCAAGGAGAACGTCATCATCGGTAAGCTCATCCCGGCCGGTACGGGTCTGTCCCGCTACCGCAACATCCGGGTCGAGCCGACCGAGGAGGCCAAGGCCGCGATGTACTCGGCCGTCGGCTACGACGACATCGACTACTCGCCGTTCGGCACGGGCTCCGGCCAGGCCGTTCCGCTGGAGGACTACGACTACGGTCCGTACAACCAGTAAGCGAGTCGCTTGAGTTGAAGGGCGGTCACCCGATGGGGTGGCCGCCCTTCGGCGTGTTCGGGGTCGCTGTTCGAGTGGATTGGCCCGTGTCCCCCGGCGGGGTCCGCGGCGCCGGTCCGCCGTTGTGCGAGGTTGGGCCGGACCCAGCCGAGCGGAGGCGGAGGCGACATGACGTCAGCGATGGCCCGGATGCTCGCCGTAGTGGCGCTGGTGGCCACGGCGGCCTGTGGGGGCGGGGGTTCCGACTCGGTTCAGGAACAGACCCGGCCGACCGGGGCCGAGGGGAGCGGGACGGTTCGGGGGACGGCCGAGGGGGACGGGGCGGGGACGCCCACGTCGGAGGAAGAGCGGCTCGCCTCGATCTTTCCGGGAAGTGACTCGCAGGGTGGGTCGGCCTCGTCGATCAAGCTGCCGAGGACGGAAGTGGGGGAGCCGGCGGAGGGAAGGACGCGGGTCGCGGGGGTGAGCGGGGAGAAGCCCAAGGGGCTTGAAGGAGTCAGGGGGGAGATCGACAACGCGGAACTCGTGTTCATCCAGAAGTGTCTGGGCGAGGTGCCTCCGGAGGGCTGCGAGGTGATCTTCCAGGTCACCCCGACCGAACCGGGGCCGTACAGCGGGGAGCTGACCTTCACGATGGACGACGGGTCGACCGTCACAGCCCCCGTGTCCGGCGAAGCGGTGGGAGCGGTGACCACGACGTCGGCGCCGCCAGTCGAGCCGACCACCACCGCGCCGGCGCCGGTGACGCCCACGGAGGTGGTGCCCGAGACGGAGGACGTGCCCACGGACGTCCCCACACCGGACGACGAGTACGAGCTCCCCTGAGCGCGGTCCGGTCATGGGTCCGCGTAGATCTCCATCCACGCCGTGCCGTCGTCGGGCAGCATCACGACATGGCGGTCCCGATAGCTCCGCGCCTCGTGGGAGATGAGGTAGAAGCGGGTCGGCGCCTTCGCGAGGACGCGGAACCCGTGGTACGTGTAGCGGTACGGCGCGTTCTTCGCGCCGCGGTCGACGAGCGTGATCCCCCGCGCATGGTGGGCCAGGGGCACCCGGGAATGGACGACCACGATCGGGATGCCGTCAAACCCCTCGTCCGCGTGCAGCATGGCGTCGCCCCGCCCCATGTCCGCCACGTAGAGCGCCATCGCGAAGAAGAGGCTCAGCGTCAGCAGTCCGATGGCCAGCGTGCCGCCCGCCAGCCACATCCGGTCCGCCTGACGGGCCTGCCGGACCCTGGGACCCGGGACCTCGGTCAGGCGCAGATGGACGGCGAAGGCGGCCAGCGTGGCTCCCACGGCCACCATGACGACCGGGAGGAACCGGCGCGCCCAGCCAGGCGGGAAGAGGATCTCCACGTCCGTGATGAAGGTCGGGAACCCGACGATCACCAGGGCCGCCCCCGTCGCGAGAAGCCAGCGGATGGCCTTCTGCCGCGCTGTCGCTCGCCCCGGCCCCGCCAGCGCGAGCCCGAGCCGCCCGAGCGCCAGGAACGCGATCAGCCCGCCGCCCAGCAGCAGGCACAGGGGGACGAAGACGGCGCTGCTGCTGGTGGCGACGACGCCCTGGACGGAGAACCCGAGATCCTCCGGGAGGACGCTGAGGGTGGAGTAGTACGCCTTGATGTAGACGCTGCCGAAGTAGTAGAGCAGGGCGAAGACCACGGTGCCGGGGGCCGCCACGATCGCCGCCTTCTTCACGAACGTGGCCGTCGGTGACGGCGTGGGCTCGGGGGCGGCGGGCGGCGCGGTCATGATCCTCAGTCTGTTGGGGCGTGTCCACGGCCGCACGTGGAGCCGGTCCCCTGGGGGACGTGTCCGGGTTTTCTCCGGGTCCGACCCCTGTGCCGGGATTGCCGGGACAGCGCATCATGGAGGGACTCCGAACGGTACGGGGGAGGTGCCCGATGTCGTATCCGGTGTGGCCGTCGTGGCAGGGCGGCACCCCTTCGATGCTCGCCTCGCATGCCGAGCGGGAGCGAGCGGTGGACGTGCTGCGGGCGGGGTTCGGGGAAGGGCGGCTGGAGCAGCCGGAGTTCGAGAAGCGGGTGGCCCGGGCGTACGCGGCTCGTACGGTGGGGGAGTTGGGGCTGCTGGTGGCCGACCTGCCCAACGGTCCCGTGGCGCGGCACCCGGTGCCCGTCGTGGCCGCGGCGCCGCCCCGGACGAACGGGAAGGCGGTCGGAGCCGCCGTCTGCGGGCTGCTGTGTGTGGTCAGTTTCGGGCTCACCGGCATACCGGCGGTCGTGCTGGGGCACTCGGCCCGTTCCGAGATACAGCGGACCGGGGAGTCCGGCGACGGGCTCGCGCTCACCGGTCTGGTGCTCGGGTGGCTGTCCACGGCCGGCTGGGCCGTCGTACTGACGCTGGTTCTGGTGGCCGCCGCGGTGTCGGGGTCGTAGATTCGAAGACGACGCCGAGGGTGTCCGGAGCGTGGATCCCGAAGATCGATTTCGTGGATTCGAAGATCGATCCCGGCGGGCGGTCTTGACATGGGCCGTGCGGGGATGTGAGCGGGCCTCATTTGTTTTGACCGCAGCGAATGAGGTAGGTACGCTCAGACCTTGTGCCTGGGGTGTGCCCTGGCTCTCGTGCGTGCCTTCAACCGCATAGCGAGCTGTGAGCGGCCACCGTAATCTGTGCTCTTTTCGCCTCGCGGCGGGAGTCCGCCGGATTCGACACACCCGACCGCGTGGGTCGGCGACGTTCCAGGTTAGCTGTACCCATCGGCACACAGAAACCGGAGAAGTAGTGCCTACGATCCAGCAGCTGGTCCGTAAGGGCCGGCAGGACAAGGTCGAGAAGAACAAGACGCCCGCACTCGAGGGTTCCCCTCAGCGTCGCGGCGTCTGCACGCGTGTGTTCACGACCACCCCGAAGAAGCCGAACTCGGCCCTGCGTAAGGTCGCGCGTGTGCGTCTGACCAGCGGGATCGAGGTCACCGCTTACATTCCGGGTGAGGGACACAACCTGCAGGAGCACTCCATCGTGCTCGTGCGTGGTGGCCGTGTGAAGGACCTGCCGGGTGTTCGCTACAAGATCATCCGCGGTTCCCTCGACACCCAGGGTGTCAAGAACCGCAAGCAGGCCCGCAGCCGCTACGGCGCCAAGAAGGAGAAGTAAGAATGCCTCGTAAGGGCCCCGCCCCGAAGCGCCCGGTCATCATCGACCCGGTCTACGGTTCTCCTCTGGTGACCTCCCTGATCAACAAGGTGCTGCTGAACGGCAAGCGCTCCACCGCCGAGCGCATCGTCTACGGCGCCATGGAGGGCCTGCGCGAGAAGACCGGCAACGACCCGGTCATCACGCTGAAGCGCGCTCTCGAGAACATCAAGCCGACCCTCGAGGTCAAGTCCCGCCGTGTCGGTGGCGCCACCTACCAGGTGCCGGTCGAGGTCAAGCCCGGCCGCGCCAACACCCTGGCGCTGCGCTGGCTGGTCGGTTACTCCCGCGCCCGTCGCGAGAAGACCATGACCGAGCGTCTGCTCAACGAGCTTCTCGACGCTTCGAACGGCCTCGGTGCGGCCGTCAAGAAGCGCGAGGACACGCACAAGATGGCCGAGTCCAACAAGGCCTTCGCGCACTACCGCTGGTAGTCGCAGTCCACATCGAGACCGAGAGAAGACTGAAGCCTTATGGCTACCACTTCGCTTGACCTGGCCAGGGTCCGCAACATCGGGATCATGGCCCACATCGACGCGGGCAAGACGACCACCACCGAGCGGATCCTGTTCTACACCGGTGTGTCCTACAAGATCGGTGAGGTCCACGACGGCGCTGCCACCATGGACTGGATGGAGCAGGAGCAGGAGCGTGGCATCACGATCACCTCTGCTGCCACCACCTGTCACTGGCCGCTCGAGGGCGTCGACCACACCATCAACATCATCGACACCCCGGGTCACGTCGACTTCACCGTCGAGGTGGAGCGTTCGCTCCGCGTCCTCGACGGCGCCGTGACGGTGTTCGACGGCGTTGCCGGTGTGGAGCCGCAGTCGGAGACGGTGTGGCGTCAGGCCGACCGTTACGGCGTGCCCCGCATCTGCTTCGTCAACAAGCTGGACCGTACCGGCGCTGAGTTCCACCGCTGCGTGGACATGATCTCGGACCGCCTGGGCGCCCAGCCGCTCGTCATGCAGCTCCCGATCGGCGCCGAGGCCGACTTCAAGGGCGTCGTCGACCTCGTGACGATGAAGGCCCTGGTCTGGTCCGCCGAGGCGGCCAAGGGCGAGATGTACGACGTCGTCGACATCCCGGCCACGCACACCGAGGCTGCCGAGGAGTACCGCGGCAAGCTCGTCGAGGCCGTCGCCGAGAACGACGAAGAGATCATGGAGCTGTACCTGGAGGGCGAGGAGCCCTCCGAGGAGCAGCTGTACGCCGCGATCCGTCGTATCACCATCGCGTCCGGCAAGTCCTCGGACACCACGGTCACCCCGGTGTTCTGTGGCACCGCGTTCAAGAACAAGGGCGTCCAGCCCCTGCTCGACGCGGTCGTGCGCTACCTGCCGACCCCCCTCGACGTCGAGGCCATCGAGGGCCACGACGTCAAGGACCCCGAGGTCGTCGTCAAGCGCAAGCCGTCCGACGAGGAGCCGCTGTCGGCTCTGGCGTTCAAGATCATGAGCGACCCGCACCTCGGCAAGCTCACCTTCGTCCGGATCTACTCCGGTCGCCTGGAGTCCGGCACCGCCGTGCTGAACTCCGTCAAGGGCAAGAAGGAGCGCATCGGCAAGATCTACCGCATGCACGCGAACAAGCGTGAGGAGATCGAGTCGGTGGGCGCCGGCGACATCGTCGCCGTCATGGGCCTGAAGCAGACCACCACCGGTGAGACGCTGTCCGACGACAAGCAGCCGGTGATCCTGGAGTCCATGGACTTCCCGGCGCCGGTCATCCAGGTCGCCATCGAGCCCAAGTCGAAGGGCGACCAGGAGAAGCTGGGCGTCGCGATCCAGCGCCTGGCCGAGGAGGACCCGTCCTTCCAGGTCCACTCGGACGAGGAGACGGGCCAGACCATCATCGGTGGTATGGGCGAGCTGCACCTCGAGGTGCTGGTCGACCGTATGCGCCGTGAGTTCAAGGTCGAGGCCAACGTCGGCAAGCCGCAGGTCGCCTACCGCGAGACGATCCGCAAGGCCGTCGAGCGCGTCGACTACACGCACAAGAAGCAGACTGGTGGTACCGGCCAGTTCGCCAAGGTGCAGATCGCGATCGAGCCGATCGAGGGCGGCGACGCCTCGTACGAGTTCGTGAACAAGGTGACCGGTGGTCGTATCCCGAAGGAGTACATCCCTTCGGTCGACGCCGGTGCGCAGGAGGCCATGCAGTTCGGCATCCTCGCCGGGTACGAGATGACGGGCGTCCGCGTCACGCTTCTCGACGGTGCCTACCACGAGGTCGACTCCTCCGAGCTCGCGTTCAAGATCGCCGGTTCGCAGGCCTTCAAGGAGGCCGCGCGCAAGGCCAGCCCCGTGCTGCTCGAGCCGATGATGGCCGTCGAGGTCACCACGCCCGAGGACTACATGGGCGAGGTCATCGGCGACATCAACTCCCGCCGTGGCCAGATCCAGGCCATGGAGGAGCGGGCCGGTGCCCGCGTCGTGAAGGGCCTCGTGCCCCTCTCGGAGATGTTCGGTTACGTCGGCGACCTGCGCAGCAAGACGTCCGGCCGGGCCAGCTACTCCATGCAGTTCGACTCCTACGCCGAGGTTCCGCGGAACGTCGCCGAGGAGATCATCGCGAAGGCCAAGGGCGAGTAACGCTCCGCGTTCTCACGCTTTAGGCTTGACTCCGGAGCCTCGTGGGGCATTCCACCGCAATCGTGGTGAAGTGCCCCCGGGCCCGGGCTTTCCAGCAAAGATCACCTGGCGCCGATGAAGCAAGGCGTTCAGAACCACTCCACAGGAGGACCCCAGTGGCGAAGGCGAAGTTCGAGCGGACTAAGCCGCACGTCAACATCGGCACCATCGGTCACATCGACCACGGTAAGACGACCCTCACGGCCGCCATTACCAAGGTGCTGCACGACGCGTTCCCGGACCTGAACGAGGCCTCGGCGTTCGACCAGATCGACAAGGCTCCTGAGGAGCGCCAGCGCGGTATCACCATCTCCATCGCGCACGTCGAGTACCAGACGGAGACCCGTCACTACGCCCACGTCGACTGCCCCGGTCACGCGGACTACATCAAGAACATGATCACCGGTGCTGCCCAGATGGACGGCGCCATCCTCGTGGTCGCCGCCACCGACGGCCCGATGCCGCAGACCAAGGAGCACGTGCTCCTGGCCCGCCAGGTCGGCGTTCCGTACATCGTCGTCGCCCTGAACAAGGCCGACATGGTGGACGACGAGGAGATCCTGGAGCTCGTCGAGCTCGAGGTTCGTGAGCTGCTCTCCGAGTACGAGTTCCCGGGCGACGACCTGCCGGTCGTCAAGGTCTCGGCGCTCAAGGCCCTTGAGGGCGACAAGGAGTGGGGCAACTCCGTCCTCGAGCTCATGAAGGCCGTGGACGAGAACATCCCGCAGCCCGAGCGTGACGTCGACAAGCCGTTCCTCATGCCGATCGAGGACGTCTTCACGATCACCGGTCGCGGTACGGTCGTCACCGGCCGTATCGAGCGTGGTGTCCTCAAGGTCAACGAGACCGTTGACATCGTGGGCATCAAGCAGGAGAAGACCACCACCACGGTCACCGGCATCGAGATGTTCCGCAAGCTGCTCGACGAGGGCCAGGCCGGTGAGAACGTCGGTCTGCTGCTCCGCGGCATCAAGCGCGAGGACGTCGAGCGCGGCCAGGTCATCATCAAGCCGGGCTCGGTCACCCCGCACACCGAGTTCGAGGCGCAGGCCTACATCCTCTCCAAGGACGAGGGTGGCCGCCACACGCCGTTCTTCAACAACTACCGTCCGCAGTTCTACTTCCGTACGACGGACGTGACCGGCGTGGTGACCCTCCCCGAGGGCACCGAGATGGTCATGCCGGGTGACAACACCGAGATGAAGGTGGAGCTCATCCAGCCCGTCGCCATGGAAGAGGGCCTGAAGTTCGCCATCCGTGAGGGTGGCCGGACCGTGGGCGCCGGCCAGGTCACCAAGATCACGAAGTGATCTTGGCCCGACAGGGCTGACCGGTAGGTCTCTGAAGGGGCCCGTACGACTTCGGTCGTACGGGCCTTTTCGCGTTCCCGGGGAACGGGGGACCGCGCCACGGCGTCGACCGCGGCTGTCCCGCAAGCCCGACGTGTGGCGGTACACCTGGAACACCCAGGACCATCAGCCCAGTCCTTCGTCGACCGGTGGCACTCCGAGCGGGCCGGGGAGGGCGAGGATCTGCGGGAGGTGAACCGGCGGGCCCGTGGGGAGGAGGCGCGCCGGCAGGTGCAGCGGGTGATCGCCACGGAGCCGGCGGCGCCCGGAGAGGGGTGAGCCCGGTCAGGTGGTCACGAATGATGAGCAAAATGGTTGACGTAAGTGCTGAACTGGGGCGATTGGCCGAGCTTGACGAACTCACCGGCCCGGCGGCGGCCGCGGTACTCCAGGCCGCGGGCTGGGAGGGTGAGCGCAGGAATCCGGCGAAGGAGTGGGCCACCACATGGCGACGTGGCGACGCGCATGCCTGGATTCAGGGCGACGGGCCGATCGTGCAGATCGAGTTCACGCTCTGGTACCGGGAGGTCGAGGACGAATGGCCGGACCCCGACACCTACCTCGATGACCTCTACGACGCCGGCTCGGCCGTGCTCCCGCGCGTCGTCGCGCAGCTGGAATCCGGTCTCGGTGCCCGGCTCGAACCCGCCGAGGAGGATCTGACCGACGGCGCGGACTACATCGACCACACCGCGTGGTGGTTTTCGGGCAAGGCCCTGCTGGCCGGCGTCAAGCAGGACGACACCGACGCGCCGGTGCAACTGGTCGTGGTGGTGCGCGAACGCGGTGACGGGGCGGAGGACGACGAGGGGGAGTGGCTCTGAGGCGCGGCTTCCTCGCGTCACGAGGGGGGCGGTGGTGATCGTTCTGCCGAGGGCGCTCGTCCAGTCGCTCGCGGAGGTGTGAGCGCGCGGGGGCGCCGAGTCGGGTCTCGTATCCGCTGACTCGGCGGCCTGACCAGGTCGCGTCCCCATGACGGTGAGCCCGGGCGCGCGTCAGGACGCACCCGGGCTCGGTTCCCCCCGCTGTCCCCGGTCAGGTGGTCACGTTCGCTGCCACAGGGCGGGGACGTTCGGGGGCTCCCACCCGGCCTGGGCCTGGTGGTACTGGAGGCAGCGGTAGGTGACGCCGCCGTACGTCACCGTCGCGCCGGCCTGGTAGACCGTGCCGGCCGCCCACGTGCCCCCGCCAGGCTCCCCGGGGTCACCGGGACCGCTCGTCGTGGTCTTCAGGGTGAGGCCGTACGCCTGGAGGATCGGGTTGAGCGGCTGGAAGTACGTGGTGCCGCCGCTGTTGCAGTTGCCCGAGCCGCCCGAGGTGACACCCTGGGCCTGGCTGCCGGAGATGTAGGAGCCGCCCGAGTCGCCCGGCTCGGCGCACACGCTGGTCCGGGTGACCCCGGAGATGGTTCCCTCCGGGTAGGTGACGCTGGTGTTCAGCTGCTGGATCGTGCCGCAGTGCCAGCCCGTGGTCGACCCGGAGCGGCACACGGAGGACCCGACCGGCGCCTGCGTCGAACCGGCGACCTGGACGCTTGACCCGGCGACGTTCGGGGTCGCCGTCCAGCTGGAGTTGGCCGCCACCCACGCCATGTCGTTGCCGGGGAAGACCGATGCCTGGAAGGTGCCCTGCGCGACCCGGTTGAAGCCGGTGGTGCTGTTCCCGGCGCGGCCGCAGTGGCCCGCCGTGGCGAAGCCCTGCGTGGTGCCCCGGGTGACCGCGAAGCCGACGGAGCAGCGCGAGCCGCTGCCGATGTAGTACGCGTCGCCGCCGCGCAGGTCGTACAGCGGGCGCGGCTGCTCGCCCGACGTCACGAAGCGGGCGAGGGCGCCGTCCACGCGGGCGGCCTCGAGCAGCGCGCGCCCGGCGGACGGGCGTACCGCCTCCACGACCAGCGCGTTGCTGCGCACGTCGACGTACCAGACGGGGGTGTCGGTGGTCGCCCGCCGGGTCGCCGTACGGTCCAGGCGGGCCTTGGCCGCGTCCAGGTCGGCGAGGGAGTGGCGTACGACGGCCGCGGTCGCGCCGGCCGCCTCGATCGCCCGTACGTCGCCGGCGTCCGTCGTCGCCACGGTCAGCGTGGCCGACTCCGCGCCGCGCACCCAGGCGCCCGCGAAGTCCTTGCCGAGTGCGAGGCGCAGCCGGCCCGCGGTGGTGCCCGCCTCGGCCTCGTTCGCGAGGCGGGCCCGGACCTGCGCGGAGTCGATGCCGAGGTCCCGCTGCATGGCGTGGAGGAGTGCGGACGGGACCTCGGCGGTCCGGGAGGTGCCCGCCGCGGTGGCGGAGGGTTCGGTGCCGGCGCTCGCGGAGCCGCTGAGCCCGGCCACGAGCAGGGCACCGGCCGCCACCGCGGCGGCGCCCGCCGCTCGGGCGGGTCTGGTGAGCCGTTGGAGCATGGGGAGGTCTCCTCGGATTCGGTTTCGGTGGGTGGTTCGGTGGTTTCCGTGCGTGGGGCAGTGCGGAGCGTGCCGAAACCGTAGGGAGGGCCAGACGGGGGGCATAAGACGTCAGCCCACCCCCTGCCCCGGCGTTATGGAACGCGGGGCAGGGGGAGAGGGCGCCGGTTCAGGGGCGGTCGGATCGCCCCGCCAGCCAGTCCGTGTACGTCGCGCTGCGTGCCGCCGTTCCCGCGTGGGCGCTGCGGGCCTGGGCCAGGACCGTTGCCGCGGTGTCCGGCTGCTGGGTCGCCGGGTGCCAGCCCAGCAGGTGGCGCCAGACCAGGGGCGTGCCGGTGAGGGGGCGGGTGGTGATGCCGGGGGTGGTGGGGAAGGAGGCCCGGCACAGGCCGACCGCCCGGCCGACCTGCACGAGGTGGACGACGGAGGAGGTGTCCGTCTCGTACATCCGGCGCGGGCTGAAGCCGGCGCGCGCGCAGGCCGCGGTGAAGCACTCGGCGAAGCAGCCGTCGCCGGGGACGCAGGCCCACTCCTCGTCGGCCAGGGCGGCCAGGTCGGTCTCCGGACCGCGGGCGAGCGGGTGCGCGTCGGCGAGCATGACGAAGACCGGGTCGACGGCGATCTCCCGCCACACGAGGTGCCCCGCACCCGGCGGGGTCGCGGAGCCGCAGGTGCCGGTGAGGGCGAAGTCGAGCCGCCCTTCGGTCAGTTGCTCGGCCAGCTCCCGCTCTGACCAGGAGGCGCGGGTGGTGACGGCGGCGCCGGGGGCGGCCTCGGCGAGCCGGTCGACCAGCGCCCCGAGGAGCGGTCCGTGCGTGCCGCCGAGCCGTAGCCGCTCCGGCTCCTGGCGGGCCCGCGCGAACCGCGTCGCCTCCCGTTGGAGCTCGGAGACGGCGGGCAGGACGACCCGGGTGCGCTCCAGCACGAGTTCGCCGAGCGGGGTGGCGCGTACGCCGTGCCTGCCTCGCTCGAACAGGGCGCCGCCCAGGGCCCGTTCGATGCGCTTGAGCTGTGCGCTCAGGGCGGGCTGGGCGAGCCCGAGAGCGGTGGCGGCCCGGGTGAGGCTGCCCGCGTCGGCGATCGTCCGGATGGTCCTGAGATGCCGCAACTCCAGCTCCATACAGGGAGCTTGCTGGGCGGGAGGGGTGAGGGCAAGGGGCTGGTATGGACCAGTTGCGGTCGTCCTGATCGCTCGGTGCGTTCCGCCATCGCATTGATCCCGCACCGGACGTGGACGCGTGCAACGCGAGGGCCACCGTCGTGCCGGGCGCTCCGTGTGCGCCGGCGGGAGGCGTCAGGTCCGACATCGCGCCTTTCGAGGCCACCCGACAGCCCTTCCGGCGAACATCAGTGCAAGGTAAGTTCGCGTGTGCATACGGGTGTTGGTGATGTGCACGTGGCGGGGGTTGCGGTATGGCGGGGCATCGGCCCACGGATTGGCATGTGCTGGACCTGGAGAAGGATCCGGTGCCGGGGGATCCGCAGCAGGTGCGGTTGCTGGCGAAGTCGTTGCACGACTTCGCGGA
>NZ_JBSFOK010000022.1:0-131284 GCF_053587635.1 Streptomyces sp. NPDC003635
GAAGGTGCGCTTGCTCACTCGGGGGCTCCAGAAATCAAATCGGTGGTGGCGGGTGGAACCGCGCCTGCCGGTCGCCGTGGTGGCGCCGACCGCGGGCGCCTCGGCCGGGGTCCGGCGGTCCGAGCCACGGCCGGCCGTACCGCGAGCGGCACCTGCCGCCGCTCCGGCCCGACCCCCGGTGCGGCGCCGGGACTGCTTGCCTGGTTCGCCGCCGTTCTTGCGGTTCGCTCGGGACACCGCCGGGGGCGTGGGTTCGGGGACCTCGATCGTGACCGGTACACCGGAGGGCTCGCGGGCGCCGGTGATGGTGGCCAGCGCCGTGTCGCCGGATGTGACGCGGGCGGTCCGGGGGCGGATGCCCGCGTGCGACATGAGCTGGGTGACATCCCGCTTCTGGTCGGGCAGCACCAGCGTGACCACGCTGCCGGAGCCGCCGGCGCGGGCCGTACGGCCGCCCCGGTGGAGGTAGTCCTTGTGGTCGGTGGGGGGATCGACGTTGACCACGAGGTCGAGATCGTCGACGTGTATGCCCCGGGCCGCGACGTTCGTCGCGACCAGTGCGGTGACCTGGCCGTTCTTGAACTGCTCCAGCGTGCGGTTGCGCTGCGGCTGGGAGCGGCCGCCGTGCAGTGCCGCGGCGCGGACGCCGACGGCCAGCAGGCGCTTGGCGAGCCGGTCGGCGGAGCGCTTGGTGTCGAGGAAGAGGATGACCCGGCCGTCACGCGCGGCGATGCGCGTGGTGACCGCCTTCTTGTCGGTCTCGTCCAGGACATGGAGCACGTGGTGCTCCATGGTGGTCACCGCGCCCGCGGACGGATCCACCGAGTGGACCACGGGGTCGGTCAGGAACCGTTGCACAAGGCGGTCGATGTTGCGGTCCAACGTGGCGGAGAAGAGCATGCGCTGCCCGTCGGGCCGCACCTGCTCGATCACCTTGGTGATCTGGGGCAGGAAGCCCATGTCGGTCATCTGGTCGGCTTCGTCCAGCACCGTGATGCGCACGTCACCGAGGACGCAGTCGCCGCGTTCCACCAGGTCGTTGAGCCGACCGGGGGTCGCCACCAGGACCTCTGCGCCGCGCCGGAGCTGGCCGGCCTGCTTGGTGATGGACAGCCCGCCGACCACGGTGGCCGTGCGGAGGTTGACCGCCGTCGCGTACGGAGACAGCGCGTCCGTCACCTGCTGGGCGAGTTCCCGGGTGGGCACCAGCACGAGGGCCAGCGGCGCCTTGGGCTCCGCCCGCAGTCCGGCCGTACGGGCCAGCAGCGCGAGACCGAACGCCAGGGTCTTGCCGGAGCCGGTGCGGCCCCGTCCCAGCAGGTCACGCCCGGCGAGCGAGTTCGGCAGCGTGGCGGCCTGGATGGGGAAGGGGGTGGTGACGCCCTGCGCGGTGAGGGTCTTCAGGATGCCCGCGGGCAGGCCCATCCCGGCGAAGTCCTCGACGGGAGGAAGCGCGGGCGTGGTGTTTTCCGGCAGTCGGAATTCCCTGGGAGCCGATACGGACGGTGAGGGTGACGAGGGGCGCCGGTTCGACTTCTGGGGCCTGCGGGGCATGCGGTGTTTTGCCTTCCTGGAGACAGCACAGACCGGGGTCCGCACCGTGACGGTGCGGACCCCGGTCGAGCGGATTCGCGTCCGGGCGATCAGGCGGGGGTGATGTTCTCCGCCTGCGGGCCCTTCTGGCCCTGCGTGACGTCGAAGGAGACCCGCTGGCCCTCGTGGAGCTCACGGAAGCCCTGCGCCGCGATGTTCGAGTAGTGGGCGAAGACGTCGGGGCCGCCGCCGTCCTGCTCGATGAAGCCGAAACCCTTTTCGGCGTTGAACCACTTGACGGTTCCCTGTGCCATGACCTTCTCCTTCTGTAGGCAGAGGCCCCATCCGGAGATGCCGGAAAACAAATAATGCGCCCGAAGGAGTATTCCCGTCAGGCGCACATAGGTTCATGGGTACCACAACTGCAATACCTGAACTCTAGCACAGATCGGGGACCGTCGTGGATCTTCGACGCCGACAGGAGCCGCCATAGGCCGCGCGCTCATGTCCGGCGGGCGGTGACCAGGGCGAAGGAGAGGAATTCCCCGCCGTCCTCCATCAGCATGTCGATCACCGGCTGGTTGGCCTCGACGCCGTCCGGCCGTGCTTCGGCGCAGGCCCGCGCCCACAGCAGCCAGTCCCGCCAGGCGTCCTTCTGCAGGCGCGCTGAGGTGACGTCCACCAGTTCGGTGATCTCCCACTGGAAGCGCCACCACTCGGGCGTGTGCCAGGCCAGGGCCTCCCAGCCGACCACGCGCTTGATGTGGGCCGGAATCGCCCCGAGTTCACGCACCTCCCGGGTCATGCCGGGCGTCGCCACGCCCAGTTGACCACCGGGGCGCAGGAAGCGGACCAGGTAGGGCAGGTAGCCGTCGGCCGTACCGAAGTACTCGAACGCGTCGATGCTCACGATCGCGTCGAAGCTGTCCGGCTCGAACGGCAGTGCATGAGCTTCCGCCCGTACGGCCGTCACCCGATCGGAGACCCCCGCCGCGGCGAAGACCGCCGTCGCCTCCTCTGCCGGTATCCACCAGTCCGCGGCGACGACCTCCACGCCGTACTCCCGGGCCAGGAACACCGACGTGGCGCCCTTGCCCGAGCCGAGGTCCAGGACCTTCATCCCGGGACGCAGGTCAAGATCCCGGGCCAGGTCCTCCAGCAGCCACAGCGGATTGGGCCCCATGTCGAGGCCCACGAGCCAGGCCGGGTCGTAGCGCGACGCACGGGGGTACCGGTCCGGACGTACAAGATCAGTCAGTGCGGTCACGGGCACCCACTCAAGCCGACGTACGCGCGGGCGCACAATCGGTTTACGCGGCCGCGTCGAGAACGTCCCGTCCGGCGCGGGCCCAGGTCTCCCGCGGGTCGAAGGTGTCGGTGGACCAGGTCCTGGACGTCGGCGGTTCTGAACGTGCGGTCACTTGAGGTGGGCGAAGACCACGAGGTTGTCCGTGTAGTCCTGGGCCGCGCGGTTGTAGTCGCCCGCGCAGGTGATGAGCCGGACCTGGGCCTGGGGGGTGTCGCCGTAGACCCGCTGGTCGGGGAAGTCGTCCTTGGCGAAGGTCTCCACGCTGTCGACCACGAAGGTCGCGGTGCGTCCGTCGGCCCGCTTCACGTGGAAGACATCACCCTTGTCCATCTCCCCGAGGTCCGCGAACACGGCTGGTGAGGTGGCCGTGTCGACGTGGCCGGCGATGACCGAGGTACCCCGTTCCCCGGGGGAAGCCCCTTTCGCGAACCAGCCGACGAGGTTGACGTCGTCCGCGGGCGGGGGATCGAGTTGCCCCGAGCGGCCGATGGCCAGCGGCGTGAAGGGGGCGTCGACATCGATCTTCGGGATGAGCAGCCGCACGGGCTTCGAACGGGGCAGGTGCTTGGACGCCGGACGGTCCGCCGGTCCACCCGCCGGTCGGCCTGATGGCGGAGCCGACGCCGCCGACCGCGCCGGAGACGGCTGGGAGGAGGTGCTGGACGGCTCGTCGTCGCCGAAAACAATGATGGCCAACACAGTGAGGGCCACGGCCAACAGGATCAGCAAGCGGGTTCGGAACCCCGATGCCGGCTGAGCCGTATCGGCGTCGGCATCGGTGCGGGAAGTAGGACGAGCTGCCATCGGGACACCACCTCACCTGGGCACAGCAGCGGAGCGGACGAACTATGTGGGGGCCGCGGGGCCGCCACGCGGCACACGCGTGGCGGCCGCGGCGGCTATGTCATCCGGCATGGTCAGGCCACGCTTCCGGCCGTCTTCTTCCGGCGCGCCGCGTACAGACCGGTGCCGGCGACAGCCAGGACCGCCAGCCCACCGGCGGTCACCGTCGGCGAGGCCAGTCCGCCGCCACCGGTGTGCATGCCGCCCTTGGGCTTCTCGTGGTCACCCTTCCAGGAGCCGTCCTCGTGCTTACCGCTCCAGTCGTCCTCGTGCTTGCCGCCCCAGGAGTCCTCCTTCTTGCCGTCCCAGGACTCCTCGTCGTGCTTGCCGCCGTACGAGTCTTCCCTGTCCCCGTGCTCCTTGCCGCCGCCGTGCTCCTTGTCGCCGTGCTCCTCCTGCGGGGCGTTCACCGCGGAGAGCGCGCCGCCGCCGGTGTGCATGCCGCCGCGCGGGTGGCTCGACTCCTTGCCGTGGTCCTTGCCGTGCTCCTTGTCGTGGTCCTTGCCGTGCTCCTCGCCGTACTCCTTGCCGTGCTCCTTGCTGTACGAGGAGTCCTCGTGGTCCCAGTCGTCTCCGGCGGCGTAGGCGCCGGGAGCACCGAGGAGGACGACGGCCGAAGCCGCCGCCGTGGCGAGCAGAGTGCGTGCAGAACGCATCTGACATCCCTTTCTGCCGATGGGCGGGCCGCTGATGCTGCATCAACTGGTTGGTCCCGCCTCGACGTGATCCACGGTCAGCGGGGAACGCGGCGCTCGCCACTCAGGGCGACCCGCCGGGTGACGGGCCGTCGGCTGTCTGCCGGAACGTCAAGCCTTGGCCAGAATCGGCGGGCCACACTCGGGGGCAGCCCACTCGTTCCCTACGCGCCGGTACACCCTCCGGCGGCGGCGGATCGGCGACAGGCCGACCTGGCACCCGACGCCGCGGGGTCTTCCCCTGCGGCGACTGCGGTCACTGGTCGTCGGGGGAGGCCTGTCGGGCGAGGAACTCCTCGAAGGCCGCCTTCTGCCGCGGATCCATGAAACTCTGCTGGACATCGCGGGCCTTCTCCTGGAGCCAGTGCGCCTCGTCGGGGTTGAGGAGCTCGGCGACCACCACGCCTCCACGAGCGACCGCCGTGCGGCTTCCCGCGCGACGGCGGAAGAGCGTGAACTCGCCGAATTCCGCCGGATGGGCCAGTTCCCGCTGCCCGGCCCCGGTCCCGCTCCCGCTCCGCGCGTCACCGGGCACGTAAGCGGTCGGCGCCCAGTGCTCCCAGCGCGCCAGCGTGGCCGCGGGTACGAGGACGACGCGCTCGGTTTCTCCGCTCCCCTCCCACAGGAAAGTGACATGGACGGGCTCGCCCACCGACTCGGCCAGCCCGAGCACCCTCTCCACCTCATCGTTGATCGGGTAAGACACCACCACATCGATCTCAATCCCCATGACGCCCGAGGCTACTGACCGCCCTCGAACACCCGTGCACGGCTCCCACGCTTGGCCATAGGCTCCGGGCGTGACGGATCACGGCATCGAGTTCCCTGCGTTCCGGCTGCATGTCGTGACCGCGGTTCTGGCCCTCGCGAGTCCCTCCTGGCAGCGTGAAGTCTGGCTGCGCCCGGAGGAGTTCGAGGACGTGGACCACGTGGTCCACGTTCTGTTCGACGACTTCTGCGACGCCGACGATCCAGGGCCGTACCTGGGCAAGAGCCTTCGGACCGAAGACGAAGTAGTGCTCATGCGGAAGCTGGGGGAGGTCTATTCCCTGGTGCAGGAGGAGGTCGGTCCCGCTGCCCCGGACGAGGTCTTTCTCGATGCTCCCGCCTGGAACGACGTGATCGCGGTCGCGGGCAGGCTGGCTCAGCTGATGGTCACCAACGACCTGCAGGCCGCGGCGCGGCGCACCATGGATGTGTACGAGGCCGTGGACAGTCGGCGGGCCGTGCGGGCGTTCAGTGGTGAGCCGGTGCCCATGGATGTGCTCGGACGGGTGCTGGAGGCGGCTGCGCGGGCTCCGTCGAGTGGGAATCTGCAGCCGTGGCGTGTGTTCGTCGTGAGCGGGGAGCCCTTGGCCGAACTGAAGCGGCGCGCGACGGCCAGGGCCCGGGCGGGGGACCGGGGTGACGAGCGGGAGTACCCGATGTACCCGGCAGAACTGGTCCCGCCGTATCTGGACCGTTTCACCGCCGCTGCCGCGCAGCGGTACGAGGCGCTGGGCATCGACCGCGACGACCCCGACAGGCCGGCGAGAACGGCTGCCCTGAACTCGCAGGCGTTCGGGGCTCCGGTCGTTCTGTTCTGCTACGTCGATCGGACGATGGGGCCCGGGCAGTGGGCGGACGTGGGGATGTACTTGCAGACCGTCATGCTGTTGCTGCGCGCGGAAGGGCTGCACAGTTGCCCTCAGGTGATGTGGACCATGTACCGAAAGACCGTCGGCGAGGCTGTCGGGGCCGACGACGACCTCGTTCTGGTCTGCGGTGTCGCCGTCGGGTTCGAGGAGGACGACGTGCCGCCGCTGCGGACCGGCCGCGCGGACCTCGCGGAGACGGTCACCTTCATCGGACCGTGACCCGGTGGCCCGTAACCCTCCACAGGTCTTGCCCAGTTGCTTGCTGTGGTCGAACCGCGTGGAAGGATGTCGCCCGTGACCGGATCGCCTGCCACACCCGTCGCCGAGGGCACGCCTCGCGCCCACGGCCTGGGTGCCCGTGCCGCCGTCCTGCTGGTGTTCGCCTCCTCGGCGGCGGTCCTGGTGGTCGAGATCGTCGCCCTGCGGCTGCTGGCCCCGTACCTCGGTCTTACCCTCGAGACCAGCACGATGGTGATCGGCATCGCCCTCACCGCCATCGCGTTCGGTTCCTGGCTGGGCGGTGTCATCGCCGACCAGGTCAATCCACGCCGGCTCATCGGCCCCGCGCTCGGGGTGTCGGGAGTCGTGGTGGCGCTCACCCCCGCCGTGCTGCGCACCACGGCGGAATGGGCCCCGACGCTGCTGTTGTTGATCGCGGCGCTGACCATTCTGGTGCCCGGCGCGATGCTGTCCGCGGTGACGCCGATCGTGACCAAGCTGCGGCTGACCAGCCTCGCCGAGACCGGCACGGTGGTCGGCCGGCTGTCCGGCGTCGGCACGGTCGGCGCCATCTTCGGCACCGTCCTCACCGGCTTCGTCCTGGTGTCGCGGCTGTCGGTCAGCGGGATACTGATCGGCCTCGGGACCCTGCTGGTGGTCGGCTCGGCGTTGGTCGAGTGGCGCACGCGCGGCTGGACCGGGACCCCGGCGCTGGCGTGTGTGCTCGTGGCCGGCGGCCTCGCCGCCACGGTCGCGCCGGGCAGCTGCGACACGGAGACGCGGTACCACTGCGCGCGGGTGGTCGCGGACCCCGATCGGCCCGGTGGCCGCACCCTCTTGCTGGACGGCCTGCGCCACTCCTACGTCGACGTCGACGACCCCACCTTCCTGAAGTTCGCGTACGTGCGCGCCATCGCGTCGGTGGTCGACGCGGCCTTTCCCGAAGGGCAGCCGCTGACGGCCTATCACGTGGGCGGTGGCGGGCTCACGCTCCCGCGCTACCTCGCGGCAACCCGCCCGGGGACGCGCAGCCTTGTCTCCGAGATCGACGACGGGGTCGTACGCATCAACCGCGACCAGCTCGGTCTGGGCTCGCCGGCCGGGATGGACGTACGCGCCGAGGACGCCAGGCTGGGTCTGCGGCGACTGGACGCGGGCAGCCGTGACCTCGTCGTCGGCGACGCGTTCGGGGGCGTCAGCGTGCCGTGGCACCTCACCACGGCGGAGGCGATGACGGACGTACGGCGCGTGCTCGACGAGGACGGCCTGTACGTCGCCAACCTCATCGACCACGGGCGGCTGTCCTTCGCCCGCGCGGAAGTGGCCACCCTCGCCGAGACCTTCGAGCACGTGGCCCTGGTCGGCAAGCCGGTCGACATCGGCCTCGATCCGGCCGCCGCTGCCGAGGGCGGCAACCTGGTCGTCATCGCCTCCGACCGGCCCGTCGACCTCTCCGCGACCCAGGAAGCGCTGGACACCCGCAGGACCGGCTGGAAGATCAGCACCGGCGACGACCTCACCACCTGGATCGGCGACGCCCAGCCGCTCACCGACGACTACGCACCCGTCGACCAGCTCCTGCAGCCCTACAGCCCGCAAAGCGGCCGGTGACCGAGGAGTCCTACGCCCGGCGGCGCGCGCCGGGTCCCGGGCGGGCGGAGACGTCTCTGGGGGACAGGGCGACGTGTTCCTCGGCGCATTCGACGACGACGCGGACCGGCGCCTCGCAGCCCACGTGCCGCATGTCGACGACCGGGCCCGCGGGGTCGGCCGCGTAGGCCTCGCCCCACTGGCCCAGCGCGACGAGCACGGGCCACAGGTCCCAGCCCTTGCGGGTCAGCCTGTACTCGTTGCGGGAGCGGCTGCCCGGCTCCTGGTAGGGGACCGTCCTGAGGACACCGGCCTCGGTCAGCTTGCGGAGCCGGTCGCTCAGGACCGCTTCCGACAGCCCGATGTGGCGCCGGAAGTCGTCGAACCGTCGTATGCCGTTGGCGGCGTCCCGCAGGACCGACAGCGTCCACTTTTCTCCGACCAGATCGAGGGTGCTCTGGACGGGACAGTTCTCCGTGCTGACGTCGAGCCACTCCATGCCCCCATGTTAAGCGCTGACTTCTTCTTTGACAGTCAGGGGAGCGCCGGGCTAGCTTCGATCGACGAAGTCAGCGGAGAGGACGCCGAAACATGGGACGCACACGTACCTACGAATGGGACGACCCCGCGACCAGTGCCGCCGCGGTGGGACGCGGCTCCGGCATGGACTTCCTGTCGGAGATGCTGTCGGGCCGCCTGCCCGCGCCGCCGATCTCCGCGACCCTCGACTTCACGCTCGACGAGGTGGCGGAGGGCAGAGCGGTGTTCTCGATGACGCCGGGGGAGGAGCACTACAACCCGATCGGCAGCGTGCACGGCGGTGTCTACGCGACCCTGCTCGACTCGGCGGCGGGCTGCGCCGTACAGACCACGCTTCCGCCCGGCATGGGCTACACCTCGCTCGACCTGAACGTGAAGTTCCTCAGGCGCGTCACCGCGGACACCGGCACGGTCCGGGCCATCGGCACGGTCGTCAACCGGGGTCGGCAGACCGCGCTCGCCGAGGCCAGGCTGGTCGACGCTGAGGACCGCCTGCTCGCGCACGCCACGAGCAGCTGCCTGATATTCCCCGTGCCTCCCGCGGCGACCTGAGCGGCGGGCACGAAGGGCTCGGTACCCGACTTCCCCGGCCGGGCCCAGTACCTTTCTGTGTGATGTACAGGCGGTTCGGCCGCCGTCGCGCGGAAGGAACTGGTCCTGAACACCCAGCTCGCGGAGTCGCTCTCCGTGGCCCTGCTCGTCCTGGTGCTGGCCTGTGCGGTCATCCGCCCCTTCGGATGGCCGGAGGCGGTGGTCGCCGTCCCGGCCGCCGCCCTGTTGATCGGCACCGGCGCGATCCCCCTGCACGACGCGCTGGACGAGGTGGAACAACTCGGGCCGGTGATCGGCTTCCTGGCGGCCGTACTGGTACTGGCTCAGCTCTGTGACGACGACGGGCTGTTCCACGCGTGCGGAGCCTGGATGGCGCGCAGCGCGGCGGGACAGCCACGGCGTCTGCTGGGGCAGGTGTTCCTCGCCGCGTCGGCGATCACGGCGGTACTCAGCCTGGACGCCACGGTGGTGCTGCTCACCCCGGTGGTGTTCGCCACCGCGGCCCGACTCGGGGCACGCCCCAAACCGCATGTGTACGCCTGCACCCACCTGTCGAACACGGCCTCACTGCTGCTGCCCGTCTCGAACCTGACGAATCTGCTGGCGTTCGCGGCCAGCGGGCTGAGCTTCACCCGGTTCGCCGCGCTGATGGCTCTGCCGTGGGTCGCCGCGATCGCGGTCGAGTACGTCGTCTTCCGCCGCTTCTTCGCCACCGATCTGGACGCCGGGGCCCAGGCCCCCTCCGTCGCCGAGACACCGCGGCTGCCGATGTTCTCGCTGGTGACCGTGGGGTGCACGCTGGCCGGGTTCGTGCTGACCTCGGCGGTCGGGGTCGACCCGGCCTGGGCGGCCACGGCGGGCGCGCTGGTCCTCGCCGTGCGAGCCCTGCTCCGGCGCCGCACCACGCCACGGGCCCTGCTCAGCGCCGCCTCCGTTCCCTTCCTCGCCTTCGTGCTCGCCCTGGGGGTCGTGGTGCGGGCGGTCGTGGACAACGGGCTCGATGACGCACTGGGGCGGCTCATTCCCGCGGGCACCGGGCTGCCGGAACTACTGGCCGTCGCCGCGCTGGCCGCCGTACTCGCGAACGTGATCAACAATCTGCCCGCCGTACTGGTGCTGCTGCCGCTGACCGCCCCGTCGGGGCCCGGTGCCGTGCTCGCCGTCCTGCTGGGGGTGAACATCGGCCCCAATCTCACCTATGCGGGCTCGCTGGCCACCTTGCTGTGGCGGCGCATCGTCCACGCCCACGACGGTGAGGTGCAGTTGAAGGAGTTCACCCGGCTCGGCGTGTACGCGGTACCGGCGAGTCTGGGGGCGGCGGTACTGGCACTGTGGGTCTCGCTGACCGTGATCGGAGGAGGCTGAGCCCATGGCCGTGGTCGTCTGGATCGTCGAGGGCACCTGGCCCGCCTGCGTGGACGCCGCCCGCGACCACGCCCCGGCGGACGCCGCGATCGTCCTGCTGCACGTCACCCCGGCCGACGTCCCCGGCGCGGCGCACGGCGCCTTCGCCGGACTGCTGGGCCGTGGGCATCCCGAGCGTGACCCGGGCACGCGCGTGGAGCACCTCGCCGCCGTCTCCGGGCAGGAACTGCTCGAAGCCGCAGCCGAACGCCTGGGGCGGCCCTGTACGCACAGCGAGCGCACCGGCCGCGTGGAGCGTGAGGTCGTCGCCGCGGCCGAGGGCTGTGACCTGCTCATCCTGGCCCGCGACGGTGACCGCACCCACCTCGGACCGCACAGCCTCGGCCCCGCGGGCCGTTTCGTCGTCGACCACGCCCCGTGTCCGGTGCTGCTGGTCTGGCCGGAGCCGTCGCCGGACCTGTCCACCCTGCCGCCCTCGCCGCCTCGTCCCTGACCGGTGGCGGCAGGGGTGGGAACGGTGAAGCAAGGCCGTGCGCCTGCCCGCGGTGCGTCACCGCGGTGAGCACCCTCAGGGACCTTGTCAGTCGGCTTCCGGCGGGACGGGGGTGGCCTGGTGGTAGTACATCCGCCAGCCCGTGCCGTCGCTCCGCGCGCGCCAGAGCGAGCTGCGGCGAGCCCGCCGTCCGTCGATCACGGTCTCGTAGGTGAGGTGCACCAGCCCGGGTGCCAGTACGACGCCCGTGAAGTCCGACGGCCGGTAGCGCGGACCGTTCTCGGTAGCGCCCGCCATCTGCGGCAGCGCGGCGAGCATCTCGTCGTAGGTCCATCGCCGGCCGGACGCCCCGACCTCGACGAACTCGGGGTCCAGCAGCTCCGCGGCCAGGGATCGCGACGCGCGCACGGTGGGGTCCAGGAGGCGCAGCTCGCCTTCGACGGCCTGCGTCACCTCGTCCGGTGCATGGTTCACCGTCGCATTCTCCCTCTGGCCGCCCGGTGCCGTGCACCGGTGAGGGCCGGGAAAGCCCGGCCCTCACCGTCACGTGTCCCGCACGGGACTCCTATCGGTCACTCCTACGGTCAGGGAAGGGTCCATTTCTGGTTGGGGCCGGTGTGGCAGGTCCACAGGTGGACGGCGGTGCCGTCGTTCCAGGTGCCGCCGGACGCGTCGAGGCACTTGCCGGACTGGGGGTTGCGGACGGTGCCGTCGGGTTGGGGTGCCCACTTCTGGGCGCCGGTGTTGTTGCAGGTCCAGAGCTGGATCCTGGTGCCGTCGGCGGAGCCGCCGCCGGAGACGTCCAGGCACTTGCCCAGCGCCTTGAACGTGCCGTCCCCGGCGATGGTCCAGTTCTGCGCTGTGGAGCTGTTGCAGGTCCACAGCTGGACCTTCGTACCGTCGGCGGTGTTGGCGTTGTCGACGTCCAGGCACTTGCCGTTGACGCCCTTCACCGCACCCGAGCGAGGACCGGGCGGTGTGCCGCCCGCCGCGTCGATGCGGATGTTGCGGAACGCGACGTCGTCGCCGTCACCGTGGTTCTGGATGCCGATGTGGCCCTGCTTCAGGCTGCGGGCGGGGTCGGTGTTGGTGAAGTCGTTGATCTTGCGGCCGTTGAGGAAGATCTCCAACCGTTCGCCGGTGACCCGGAGTTCGTACGTGTTCCACTCGCCCGGCGGGTTCAGCGCGGCGTCGCGGGCCGCGATGTCGGCGGACTTGAACCCGTACACCGCGCCGGTGGTGCGGTCGGCCGCGTCGGTGGCGTCGATCTGGATCTCGTAGCCGTTGTTCACCGCCGACCAGGGGTCGTCGGAGGCGGGGAAGCCGATGAAGACACCGGAGTTGTCGTCGCCGGCGGCCTTCCAGTCGAGCTTGAGCGAGTAGTCGCCGGTGAACTCCTCGGCGGCGTACCAGAGCATGCCCAGTCCGCCGTAGGAGGTGAGACTGCCGTCGGCGTGGGTGAAGCCGCCCGGGCCCGCCTGCCGCCAGCCGGTGGTGGACGAGCCGTCGAACAGGGAGGTGTAGCCGGTCTCGGGGCGGCAGTCCGCCTCGGTCATTCCGGCCGCCCAGCGGATGCCGCCGAGGAGGTGACGGCGGAAGGCGGCTTCGCCGTAGGACTCATCGGTGTGGCCGCCGCCGGTGTAGAAGGCCCGGCCGCCCTGGTAGTCCTTGCACCATGCGATGGGGTGGTCCCCGGACATGTTGCCGCCTGTGTAGCTGGACTCGTCCAGGGAGGCGAGCACGTGGGCGGTGGTGCGGGGGTTGGTGCGGTAGTTGTACCACTCATCGGTGCGCTGCCAGGTGGCGCCGAGGTGGGCGGTGGCGTCGTGGGCCCGGTCCTCCACCTCGACGGTGGCGGACTGGATCGCCGGGTGGGAGTGGAACAGGGCGCCCGCCAGGCCCTCGTAGAAGGGCCAGCCGTACTCGGTGTCGGCCGCCGCGTGGATGCCGACGTAGCCTCCGCCGCCCTTGATGTACTGCTCGAAGGCGGTCTGCTGGGCGTCGCCGAGGACGTCACCGGTCGTGGAGAGGAAGACGACCGCCTTGTACTGGCCGAGATTGCCGGTGGTGAAGGCCTGGGGGTCCTCGGACGCGTCGACGGTGAAGTTGTTCTGCGTGCCGAGGGCGCGCAGCGCCGCGATGCCGTCGTCGATCGAGGAGTGCCGGAATCCCGCTGTCCGGGAGAACACGAGGATCTTGTACGCCGGATCGGCGGCCGCCTGTGCCGCGGGGCGGGCGGCCGGCGCGGCCTGTCGGGTCGGGGCGGCCGGTTGATCCGCCGGGACGGGCAGGGCGGTGGCCTGCGGGGTCAGGCAGAGCGCGAGGCCGGTGAACAGGCCGAGAACCGCTGTGAGTCGCGTACGCATGTCAAGTCGCCTCCTTTCTACGGAAGGGTCCACTTCTGGTTGGCGCCGGTGTGGCAGGTCCACAGGTGGACGGCGGTGCCGTCGTTCCAGGTGCCGCCGGACGCGTCGAGGCACTTGCCGGACTGGGGGTTGCGGACGGTGCCGTCGGGTTGGGGTGCCCACTTCTGGGCGCCGGTGTTGTTGCAGGTCCAGAGCTGGATCCTGGTGCCGTCGGCGGAGCCGCCGCCGGAGACGTCCAGGCACTTGCCCAGCGCCTTGAACGTGCCGTCCCCGGCGATGGTCCAGTTCTGCGCTGTGGAGCTGTTGCAGGTCCACAGCTGGACCTTCGCTCCGTCGGCGGTGCTGGCGTTGTCGACGTCCAGGCACTTGTCGTTGACGCCCTTCACCGCACCCGAGCGGGGTCCGCCGCCGGAGGTGGTGAAGGAGAACTCGTCGACGTCGAAGAGCGATCCGGCGCCGCCCTTGAAGACCAGGTACAACTGCGTGGTGCCGCCGGGCTGGTTGGTCAGGCCGGCGGTCACGTCCTGGAAGGTCTCCCAGCCGCCGGTCACCGGTACCGTCGCCGTGCCGAGCAGGGCGCCGGTCGGGGATCCGGCGCGGACCTCGATGGTGCCGCCCGCGCCCGCGGAGGAGACCCGGGCGGTGAACTGGGTGGCGTTGTCGAGGGCGTACGGCGTGAAGGAGATCCAGTCGCCGTTGTCGATGTAGCCGACGGTCCTGCCGCCGTGGGCCGGGCCGTGGGTGACGACCTGGACGCCCGCGGAGTCGCCGTAGTGCTCGGCCTGCCGGTGGGAGGGCTGGGTGATGTGCTGGTCGTGGGTGGTCAGCGCGGGCTGGCCGCTCGCCCCCTTGTCGGTGTACTCGGCGTCGACGACTCCGAAGATGTTGGCGTTGGGATCGTGTTCGCCGTCGGCCAGGGTCTGCAGCGTGCCCGTGCAGCCGGTGGCCGAGGTCTGCGGGTGGCCGTGACTGTCGTGTCCGACGATGAAGGAGACCTTCACCTTGGAGCAGTCGATGGTGCCGTCCTCGGGGTCGGTCACCGTCACCTTGAACGGGATCGCGGCACCGAAGTCGTAGATACGGCCGTCAGCGGGCAGGTCGATCCTCACGGTGGGGGCGGTGTTGCCGACCGTGATCTGCACGGAGGCAGTCGCGGTCTTGCCGGTCGGGTCCGTCACCTTCAGGGTCGCCGTGTACTGGCCGTTGGCCGTGTAGGTGTGCGAAGGGTTGGCGGCGGTGGAGGTCGCGCCGTCGCCGAAGGTCCAGGCGTAGCTGAGAGCGCCGCCGTCCGGGTCCGCGCTGCCGGACGAGGAGAAGGTGACCGCCAGCGGGGCCTTCCCGGAGGTGACGTTCGCCTTGGCCTGCGCGATCGGGGCGAGGCCGTCGGTGACGTGTTCGATGCGGTACAGGGCGGAGTTCGCGTCGCCGTTGAAGTAGCCGGTGCCGTAGTCGAGGACGTACAGGGCGCCGTCCGGGCCGAAGGCCAGGTCCATCACCTGGGTGCCGCTCCAGGGGAAGGGGTTGATGGACTGCACGGTGCCGTCGCCGGCCGCCTCGATGCGTTTGATCCAGCGGCGGCCGAACTCGCCGGCGAAGTAGTCGCCGTCGTACTCCTGGGGGAACTTGACCTCGGAGGTGGAGGCGGCGTCGTAGCGGTAGACCGGGCCGCCCATCGGGGACTCGGAACCGCCGCCGAACTCCGGTACGGACGTGCCGTTGTAGGGGATCCAGGCCGGCTGCGCCGGAGGCAGGTCGGTCAGGCCGGTGTTGCGCGGTGAGGTGTTCTTGGGCGCGGAACAGGCGAACTTGGCGCCCGAGGCACCGGTGGCGAAGTCGTAGTCGGTGTAGGCGTCGTTCTTGCCGGTGCAGTACGGCCAGCCGAAGTTGCCCGCCTGGGTGATGCGGTTGAACTCGACCTGGCCCTCGGGTCCCCGTCCGGCTGAGGCGGTTCCGGCGTCGGGGCCGTAGTCGCCGAGATAGACGATGCCGGTGGCCTTGTCCACGCTCATGCGGAAGGGGTTGCGGAAGCCCATCGCGTAGATCTCGGGGCGGGTCTTGGCGGTGCCGGGCGCGAAGAGGTTGCCGCTCGGGATGGAGTACGTCCCATCGGCGTTGACCTTGATCCGCAGCACCTTGCCGCGCAGGTCGTTGGTGTTGCCCGAGGAACGCTGGGCGTCGTAGGCCGGGTTGCGGGTGGCACGCTCGTCGATCGGGGTGTAGCCGTCCGAGGCGAACGGGTTGGAGTCGTCGCCGGTCGACAGGTAGAGGTTGCCCGCCGCGTCGAAGTCGATGTCGCCGCCCACGTGGCAGCAGATGCCGCGCGAGGCCGGCACGTCGAGGATCTTCTTCTCGCTGGTCAGGTCCAGGGTGCCGTCGGTCTTCAGGACGAACCGGGAGAGCCGGTTGACGCCGTCGAAGGGCGCGAAGTCGGAGGCCGACCCGTCGGAGGGGGCGTCGCCGCCGGGCGTGCTCAGTTTGGGGGCGTAGTAGAGGTAGACGAAGCGGTTGGAGGTGAAGGCCGGGTCCGCGGCGATGCCTTGGAGTCCCTCCTCGTCGTGGCTGTAGACGTCGAGCTTGCCGGCCACGGAGGTATTGCCCGCCGCGTCCGTGAGCCGGACGGTGCCGTCGCGCGAGGTATGCAGGACCGAGCGGTTCGGCAGGACGGCGAGGGTCATCGGCTCGCCCGTCTCGGCCACGCCTTTGGCGAGCGTGACCTGCTGGAACTCCGCGGCCGCCGCGTTCGCGCCGTCGGCCGGATCCGGCGCCGCCGCGGCCGCGGTGCCCGGTGTGAGGCAGCCGGCGGCACACAGCACTGCCAGGGCCAAGGAACGGACGAGTCTGGGTCTGAGCTGTCTCGTGCGCACAGACGTCTCCCGAGGTGTGGGGATGGCAGCAGGACACGATCGGTCCTGTCGAGGGAGAAACCGGCGCGCGCCGTCGCGCCGTCGAACCGGGCTTCAGGTGTGTGACCGGTTCATTTCAAGGAAGTTAGCGGCCTTGGTCTGGGCGCGTAACCCCTTTCGCGTCAGATCCTTCGGCTTTTTCCTTGATCAGGACAAAGTGGGGGCGCGGGCAGAGAGGGCTCGCTGGTGAAGACCGGTGCAAGGCGGAGAACCGTGGGCGCCGGGGCGCGGCTCCGCATGCGTCCGGGGCCCTCGTGAGATCGGTGGCGAAATCTCGGAGTCAAGCGCCCAGAGTCGGGGGACTTGGTGTGAAGGCCGGCTCAGCGGCTTTCCCCTAGGGGGCTGACCTGGCCAGGCTCCTCTGGTTCGGACCAGAGCCGGGGGAGCTGGGGGTGGTTCGCGTGGTCATGCGAGGCTGCCCCGCTCGCAGATCTGGCGTGCGACATCGCGGAGTTTGATGTTCTGGGACTGCGAGTACCGGCGCAAGGTGTCGAAAGCCTGCTCCTCGGTGAGGT
Organism: Streptomyces sp. NPDC003635; assembly: GCF_053587635.1. Lineage (NCBI taxonomy): Bacteria > Bacillati > Actinomycetota > Actinomycetes > Kitasatosporales > Streptomycetaceae > Streptomyces > Streptomyces sp. NPDC003635. The sequence goes on from NZ_JBSFOK010000022.1 coordinate 16,561, forward strand.
GGTGGGTGCCCATGAGGATGCCCATGGCCTCGCCGATGGTGTGGCGGGTGGCCATGGCCTGCTCCATCTGGGCGTGTGTACGGGCGCTGGAGAAGGCGACCGCGGCGTGGGAGGCGAGCAGCCAGCCGGCCAGTTCGCTGGTCGGTGTGAAGGCTCCGGGGCTGCGGGAGTAGAGGTTCAGGGCGCCGAGGTCTTCGTCGTCGGTGTAGAGCAGGAAGCCCATCATGCTGCCCACGCCGAGCTTGAGGGCCTGCGGGGCGAAGGCGGGCCAGCGCGGCTGCTCCTGGGTGAAGTCCCGGATACGCAGCACGCGCTCGCCGTTCTGGGCGTGGGCGGCGTCGAAGCAGGGCCCTTCGCCGAGCCGCTCCTGCAGCTGGTCGCTCTTCGTGACGAGTTCCTCGGTGGGCGCCAGCGACTGGATCTTGTTGCTGTGCAGCACCAGGATGCCGGCCGCTTCGCAGCCCTCCACCAGCTCGATCGCCGAAGCGGTGATCCGCTCGAGGGTGCTGTTGAGCGACTCCTGCGACAGCAGGTCCCGCGCCATCGACGCCATCTGCTGCGCGAAACGGGCCCAGTCCATTGCCTCCGCCACCACTCGCTCCGCCTCCCTCGATCCGTGCCCGTAGGGCCCTACCGCTAGGTTCCCATCCTGGACGGGGTTCTGAGTGATGGTGCCCGACGGGTGTCGTCCGAGCGGCGCGAGCGGCGTGGGCCCCGCGCACGTGAAGCCGCCGTCGGCGGACCGGACGGGGGAGGATGCCCGCAAACGGACACTGCCCGGACTGGGAGGGGCGGGCGCGATCAAGCGGCACCGGGTGGAGGTCAGGGCGCGGACCGGCTTTCGTCTGGAGGCCAGGGCGCGACCGGCTTCCCCGTGCGCGGCGCCGAGGACGGCGCCCGGCTGGTGGGCTCGGAGGTCAGCGCCTGCCCCGCATTGGGCGCCTGGTTCAGGAGATCAGCAGCGAGAGGCTTCCGGCGGTCGTGATGTCCTCGCCGAGGAACATCACGATCATCGGAATCAGCAGCTCACCGCCGGCCACGCCCATGACCGCGGTGACGGCACCGGTGCCGAACCCGGCTGCGACTCCGGCGGACATCCGCGCCCAGGGCGGCAGCGCGAGGGCGTCCAAAGTGGGGTGGGTGGCCACGAGGGCCGCGGCCATGAGGACCAGCAGGACCGCCAGCACCCTGTAGAGGGTGATGGTGCGCATCCGGACCGTCCAGGACGCCCCGCCCAGGCGCCGAGGATGCTGTCGGCCGGCAGATCGACCGCGACGGGCCAGCGGGCGGCGACCTCGGCTGCCGGGACCGCGACCAGCCGTGCGGGCAGCGCGACCGCGACCACCACCGGGCTCATCGCCGTGTCCAGGATGACGGCCGCAGGTGCGGCGAATCCGAAGAGGCTGATCAGCGGCGGCAGGCGGAACTCGGCCCCGCCCGGGCCGATCGTCCCGCCCGGAACTCCGATGGCCGACCCGCACCGAACACCGCAGGCGCCGCGGCGTCGAACGGCGGGGACGAAGGGTCTGGTCCGACCTCGACGATGCCCGTGGCCGTCGGAACTCATGCGCGTCCCGTCGCCGTCCTCGAACGTCTCAACAGCCCGGAGAATCCGCACTCTTCGCTTGTGCACGGCTATGGGAAGTTCCGGGCCGCATCGCTACCCTCCGCCCATGATTTCGACAGTGGTGTGGGGCACAGGGAACATGGGACGCGCGGCCGTCCGAGCCGTCGCCGCGCACCCGCTGCTCAGCCTGGCGGCGGTGTTGGTGTCCAGCCCGGCCAAGGTCGGCAAGGACGCGGGCGAGTTGGCCGGGATCGGCCGGCGTCTGGGCGTGGCGGCGACCGACGACGTGGAGGGGGTCCTCTCCAACACCCCTGACGCGGTCGTGTACACGGCGTCCGGTGATGTCCGCCCGGACGGCGCGATCGAGGACATCTGCCGGGCGTTGCGCGCGGGCGCGGTGGTCGTCACCCCGTCCCTGTACGGCATGTACGACTGCACCAACGCCCCGGAGGAGATCCGCGGCCCGCTGCTTCAGGCCGCGCTGGCCGGGGGCGGCGCGCTGTTCGTGTCGGGCGTGGACCCCGGTTGGGCCAACGACGTGCTCCCCCTGCTGGTCAGCGGCCTCGGCTCCGACATCGACGCCGTCCGCTGCCAGGAGATCTTCGACTACTCGACGTACGACCAGGAGGACGCGGTCCGTGACTTGGTCGGGATGGGACACCCGCTGGACTACCAGCCGCTGATGCTCGCCGAGGGGATCCCCACGATGATCTGGGGCGGACAGCTGCGGATGATGGCCCGGGCCCTGGGCGCCGAACTGGACGGGTTCGAGGAGAAGTTGGAGCGCCGGGCCCTGGAGGCGCCTGTCGTCACCGCCATGATGGGGGAGTTCCCGGCCGGTACGCAGGGAGCGATACGCCTCGAGGTGCAGGGCATGGTGCAGGGCGAGCCGCGCATCGTCATCGAGCACGTCACCCGCGTTCACGCCACCTGCGCACCGGACTGGCCGACACCACCGGGCGGCGGTGCCGGCGCACACCGCGTGATCATCGAAGGACGTCCCCGCATCGAGGTCACGGTGGAGGCCACCGACGAAGGGGAGAACAGGGCGGCCGGCGGCAACTCGACCGCGGCCGGCCGACTGGTGAACGCCATCGACTGGCTGGCCGAGGCCGAACCGGGTCTCTACGACGCACTCGACGTCCCGCTGCGCCCCGCGGCGGGCAGGCTGGGAAAGAAGTGACGATGCAGATCGACATCCCCGAGGGAGCCGACCCCATCACCTACGTCTGGGGCGAGATGGTCCCCGGGATCGGCCCGGCGGCCAGCGCGTTCTCCCTGGCCGTCTACGAGCACACGACTCTTGGACTGCGCGAGTTCGAGGCCGCCCGCCTGCGTATCGCGCAGCTCAACGGATGCCTGTTCTGCCTGGACTGGCGCACCGAACGGGACGGGGAGAAGGTCGAGGAGGGGTTCCTCGAGGCGGTCGCGCACTGGCGTACGACGGATGCCTTCGACGAACGAACCCGTCTGGCCGCCGAGTACGCGGACCGCTACGCCAGCGACCACCACAACCTGGACGCGGACTTCTGGACCCGGATGACAGCGCACTACAGTCAGGCGGAGATCGTCGAACTGTCCATGAGCATCGGCTCCTGGCTGGCCTTCGGCCGCCTCAACCACGTCCTGGGACTCGACAGCACCTGCGTGCTGCCGACGCCACAGCGTTCCTGACCCACGCCCGCGCCCACGGACCGTGTGGGGCGACAACTCGTCGATCTGGAAACGAAGTTGCCGTACGATTCCTACCTCGCCCAGCTGATGGACCATGCCTGCGCCGGCCCCGCCCTGTCCGCCGAGTACACCTGAGGCCGAAATGACGCACAGTCTCGTGGATCCGGGCACGATCACCCAGGAGATGGCCCTCCAGATCCGCAACTGGCGAGTCGACGAGGACTACAGCTGGCGCGCCGTGGCCCAGGCCGCGACCGACCTGTGGGGCTCCGCGTACGGCAGCAACCAGCTGTACGGCGAAGACCTCTGCCGGGTTGCGGCGCGGGTGCTGGGTGAGGATCCGTACCGAAAACCCTGGAACTGACGACCCACACGGCCTCATTCTCCCAGGTCAGAGGCTCTTTCGTGCCCATCCCCGTCGACGTGGGTCGCAGGCGGTGATGCCCTGTCCGCTGCCTGCGGTCGTTGCGGATTCAAAAGAAAAAAAGGGGTAGCTTTCTACAGAATTGTCGGTTTTGTATTGACTGGCGGGGGTAAAGGCGAGAACCGTGGGTCGGGAGGTGCGACAGTTCGACAACGCACTGCCGCACAGCCCACGACGGCGAGGAGGCTGAGCGGAATGACACGCGGAGTGCTGGCGAGGCGGATCGCGACGGCGCTGGGTGCCGGTGCCGCCGCCTGCGCCCTGAGCCTGGGCGGTGCCAGTGTGGCCGACGCCAAGATCGTGCCGGTCGACACCCAGTGCACCAACAAGGGCGGAAACCAGCCCGGAGGCCAGCAGCCCAGCTGCGGCGGCGCCGGGCTCATCCAGGAGTCCGAGAACCAGAACCCGGCGGGCCACGCCCCACCCGGACACAACTGACCCGCCCCGCACCCCCGGAGAATGCATTCGCACACACCGAACCACGGAAAAGAACGCCGCGGCGCCGGAGGGCCGCGGCGTTCTTTCTCCCTGCTCTAGTGGGCCGCGTCGGAGAATTCCACCCGCACCGCGACCACCGCCCCCGACGCATCCACGTCGGCCCACACGGGGAAGTAGCCGTCGCCCCGGCTCGTCGTGGCACAGAGCAGCCGGGCGCTGCCGACATCCACGGTCCCGGCCTCGACATCGGAAGCGCGCACCTCGCGCATGACCTGCCAGTGATGGGAGTGGGGCCGGAAGTCCACCATCATGCGGCGCCCGGTCTCCTCCTTCCAGTTCTGCAGGGTGAGGGCCTTACCGATCGCTTCCGCCACGGTCAGCCCTGTCCATCCGCGGACACCGTCCTCGCCGGGTTCGCCAAGCTCCGGAGCTGCGAACGTCGCGGCGGCCTCCTCCGCGGCAGCGCCCCAGAACGCGACGTCGGCCAACCCGTCGATGGATTCGTCGTGCTGCCAGACGTTCAGGGCATCGGCATCTCCGAACAGCACGCGGGCCCGGTCGACGCCGACGTAACCCAGCAGTACGGACGACTCCACCGGGACATCGCTCATCCGAACCGACATCTGTGACCAACACGGTTCGGCTCCCTCGCCCACATCGGTCCGCGAAGCGAACACCGGCAGATGGCGATCGCGGGGTACCCCTGCCACCACCACGACAGGCACCCCGAACATCAGGAAGCTGCCGCCGCCTTCATCGGCAGTGCGGCGCGTGCGTTGGGCGTGTGATTCGCGGTTCGGCAACGCCTCCAAGCGCGCCCTCAGACCGGCGGCAGCGCAGTGCTCCTCGAACATCCTGGAAAGCTTCACCGCCTGAGAGGCCGGGATGTCGTGGAGCATGACGCCCGGCTGCCGGTCGAAGCTGCGGGCCGCGGCCGAGGCGTCCGGGCCGACCACGGCAAAGTCCACCGAGTTGAGCACGTCGGCAGCCGTCTCCGGGTCGTCGACGCCGAGCAGAGCAGGATCGATCTCCGCCGGCGACCGCTCTCCGCTCCACAACCCCAGAAGACCGCCGTCCACGACGACCAGGACCCCCGAGGGGCAGCCGATCCCTCCCAGCCTGAAGATCTCTTCCATGGCGCGCGAGTCTACGTTCGCCCCGCCGGCAGTCGGCGCGGTGGGCGGGGCTGTCACATGGCGTTCGGCGGCTCTTCCGTTCTTCCGCGCTCACGCCCGCCGCTTCAGCCGCCGGACACTCGGGCCGATCGGCGCTGCGTGCGCAGGGCGGGCAGCCGGGCACGGTCCTCGGCGTCGGCCAGGCTCTCACCCTGGGCGAGGAGCGAAAGGAGTCGCACCGGTCGTCCGGCCGCGGCCTCCAGTTTGTGGTGGCCGTCGAGGAGGAAGTGCGTCAGGCACCAGTGCCGGTCATGGTCGTCCGGCAGCCCGGAGGCGGGCTCGCACACATCCAGAGTGGAGACCGCCACAGCCGTAGGGACCGTTCCTCGGTCCATGAGTCCGACGAACTCCTCGACGCGTTCTCGCGAGTTCCACGTCGGGGGAACCATCGGTACCACGAACTCATAGAGGTGAGCGGACGCGTCGACCGTGGTCTCGAAGGTCCGGTAGTACGGCGTCTGCGGGTAGTGCGGAAGGCCCCAGAACCCGTCGAGCCCCCACGTGGCCACCTGCTCGCCGCTGAAGTAGTCCCCTTCCTGGCCGGGAACGACCAGACGGGGCTCCACGCGGAGCAGCGCCGGAAGGTACTCGCCCTCGGGCAGCAACGCGCCGAACGCGTCGAGCACGCCCTCGTCGTCGTCAGAGACCAACTCACCGGTGAGCCGCTCCCGCACGATCTCCAGCGACAACGTCTCCCGCGCCGTCTCCAACCGGCGGAAAAGGAAGGGACATGTCCCGCACCAGAAGCTGAGTTCGAAGGCGGGGTCCCCGTCGACCACGAGCAATCGACGCCCCGGACCGCCGCCGGTCTCCCGCTGCTCCGCCTCGAAGCGCAGCCGCGCCTCGGGGGCCGGGACGCCGAGCCTGCGCGACGCGCCAAACTTGATCACCACGAGCCGACCGTAGGGGACGCGGCGGATCCGCACCACCGGTTACCGGGTGCGCGTCCGCCAGGGAGGTGGGACCGGGTGCCATGGCGGAGCGGGCGCATAGGATCACCGGCATGGCGCTGCGACCTGTGCACGTGATCATCAAGGCGGTCGATGCCTCAAGGGTCGGCCGGTTCTGGGCGGAGGCGCTCGGGTGGACGGCCTACAGCCCCGGCGTGGCCACCTACGTCGGACCCGCCGGCGGCCTCGTCTGGCCGGACCCGGTCTTCGTCGGCGTCGACGTGGTGCCCGTCCCGGAGGCCAAGACGGCGACGAAGAACCGGGTACACCTTGACCTCGCGACCAACTCCCTCGCCCACCAGGCGGAGTTGGTGGAGCGTCTGAAGGCCGTCGGTGCGACGCCCGCCGACGTGGGGCAGGGCGACGTACCGTGGACGGTTCTCGCCGACCCCGAGGGCAACGAGTTCTGTGTGCTGGAGCCTCGCGATATCTACCGGGACACCGGACCCGTCGCCGCGATCGTCGTCGACTGCTCGGATCCGCGGGCCATGGCCCGGTTCTGGGACGAGGCGACGGACTGGACCCTGCACGAGGTGACCGACGATCAGGCGGTCCTGCGCTCCGCCCAAGGGGCCGGCCCGTACCTTGAGTTCCTTCGGACTCCTGACGTGAAGACCGTGCCGGACCGTGTGCACGTCGACCTGCTGCCGTACCCCGACGACGACAAGGCGGCGGAGGTGGCCCGGCTGAAGGCTCTCGGCGCCACGGACCTCGACGTCGGCCAGGGCGACGTTCCCTGGACGTGCCTGACCGACCCGGAGGGCCACGAGTTCTGCGTCCTGGCCTTGTCCTGACGCGAAGCACCGTACTGCCGACGCCGGGACCCTGGCGGAAGCGAGGCGCGCCCTACGCCCGTCACGATCGTCCCGCGGTGGCCGCTGCCGCTGCCGTCCCCGGGGGATGGAGGAGGGTGAAGATCCGCTCGAATCTGGCGTTCATCTCGGCGGCGGTCTGTTCGGGATGGTGCCGCCACCAGGCGACGGAGGCGCTGACGGTCCCGTACCAGAGGTGCGTGGCGAAGTCGGCGTCGAGCGGTTCGGTGGCGGGGGAGCCGCTGAGGAACGTGGTGACTCCGGTCGAGCCCAGGCGGTTGAGTTCCCGTCGGTGGACGGTTGCCGCGGTATGCAGGTCGGTGCCGGGGAGCAGGGTCGGGTCGTAGACGAGCTCCCAGTCGTGCAGGCGGTTTTCCAGTGTCTGGAAGATGGCCCGCATGGTGCGGGCGGCCCGGGTGAGGTCGGCGGGTCCGGTCGCGGCCGCGGTGACGGCTGCTACGAGGCGGGTGCCGGCGCGGTCCAGACAGGCCAGGTACAGACCGTCCTTGGAGCCGAAGTACTCGTAGATCAGAGGCTTGGTGATGCCGGCGCGTGCCGCCACGTTCGCTGTCGAGCCGCGAGCGTAGCCCTTCCTGCCGAACTCCTCGGCCGCCGCGTCGAGGATCAGCTGTTCGCGTTCCTTGCGGGGCATCCCCTTGGTGCCGACCCCGCGCGTGCCCTTGTCCTTGCTCATCCCTGCACTCCATGCCAGATTGACTGTCCAGTAACTTACCCTGCGTTCAGATCGGTGGTGCGGCAGTGAGCGGCAAAACGCGTTCGTGGTGGGGATGGGGCAACGTCGAGGACGCCGTGACCGGGCCGGAACGCGCCGAACTCACCCGGCGCACCGCGCAGTTGCTGCCGGGCGCCGACCTGACCGTGCGCCCGGCGCCCCCCGTCGCGTCCTTCGACGTGCCCGCGAGCAGGATCACCCCGCCGTCGGCGCTGCGGGGCATCGTCTCCGAGGACGTCCGCGACCGGCTCGCCCACAGCCACGGGCAGGCGTTCCGCGACGTCGTACGGGCGCTGCTGGGCCGGTTGCCCCACGTACCCGACCTCGTCGCCCGCCCCACCTCGGAAGCCGAGGTCGTCCAGGTCCTGGACTGGTGCGCCGACGCCTGCATCGCGGTCATCCCCTTTGGCGGCGGCTCGTCCGTCGTGGGCGGTGTGGAGCCCCGCGTGGGCGACGCGTACCCCGGGGTCGTCAGCCTGGACCTCACCTCAATGAACCAGGTCCTGGAGGTCGATGCGGCCAGCCGCGCCGCGCTCGTCCAGGCCGGGACCTTCGGCCCGCAGCTGGAGGAACAACTGAGGCCCCGCGGATACACGCTGCGGTTCTTCCCCCAGTCCTTCGAGTTCTCCACTCTCGGCGGCTGGCTCGCCACCCGGGCGGGCGGCCACTTCGCCACCTACCTCACGCACATCGACGACCTCACCGAGTCGCTGCGGGTCATCACGCCCTCCGGCGCGCTGGAGAGCCGCCGACTCCCCGCTTCAGGCGCCGGGCCGTCCCCGGACCGCATGTTCCTCGGTTCCGAAGGCACTCTGGGCGTCATCACCCAAGCCTGGGTACGGCTCCAGGACCGCCCCCGCTGGCGGGCCGGCGCCGCGGTCGCCTTCACCGACTACGACGCCGGCGTCCAGGCCGTGCGAGCGCTGTCCCAGTCCGGACTGAACCCCGCCAACTGCCGACTCCTGGACCCGGTGGAGGCGCTCATCAACGCGGGCTCCGCGAGCGCGGTCCTGGTCCTCGGCTTCGAATCCGCCGACCACCCGGTCACGGCCGGGATGGAACGCGCACTGGAACTCTGCCGCGACCACGGCGGCACCCTGCCCGAACCGGCCCGCTACACCGACAGTTCGGACCGGACCGCGCGCGGCGGCGCCGCCGACACCTGGCGCTCCGCCTTCCTGCGCATGCCGTACCAGCGCGACGCGCTCGCCGCCCAGGGCATGATCGTGGAGACCTTCGAGACGGCCTGCACCTGGGACCGGTTCGAGACGCTGCGCGCGGCCGTCGACGACGCCGCCCAGGACGCCATGCGCCAAGTGGGCGTCGCGGGCGTCGTGACGTGCCGCTTCACCCACGTCTACCCCGACGGCCCGGCCCCCTACTTCGGCATCTACGCCGCGGGCCACTGGGGCAAGACGGTGGAACAGTGGGACGAGATCAAGCAGGCCGTTTCCCAGGCCCTCATCTCGACCGGCGGCACCATCACCCACCACCACGCGATCGGCCGCGACCACCGCCCCTGGTACGACCAGCAACGCCCCGACCTCTTCGCCGCCGCCCTGCGGGCCGGAAAAGCGGTGCTCGACCCGCGGGGGATCCTCAATCCGGGCGTGGTCATCGATCCCCGGCGCTGAACCTCGTCGACCGCTGTCACAGTGTCACAAACGTGTGCGCAGACGGACCCCTGTCGATGTGAAGGGGCGGAAACACCGCTGCCATGAGGCAATATCACCGGGACACACCGACTCCCGGGGGACTTCTCATGGCTCACACTCTTCGTTCACGCCGCCGCACCGCTGCCGTGGTCGCCGCTCTGTCGTTCGGCGTCATGGCGCTGACCGCTTGCGAAGGCGGCTCGGAGACGGACGGGGCCGCGCCGAGCGCCCCCGCGAGCGCGTCTCCCGCGGGTGCTGACAAGGGCACCGAGTCGCCCTCGACGGCCGCCCCGGAGGACGGCGGCAGCGACAGCGGCAGCACCTCCGGCGGGGCTGGCGCCACGCCGTCCTCGACGCCCGACTCCGGAGACGGTCAGGACGGGGGAGTGGGGATGTGTGAGACGTCGGACCTGAGCTACGACGTCACGGTCGCGTCCAGGCCGGTCAACCACGCGCTGCTGACGGCGACCAACACGAGCGGCGACCCGTGTCTGCTGCCTGCGAACGAGCTCGTCATCACGATTCCCGGACTCGACGGCGCCGCCGAGCACATGGGTCCTGAGGGCACGGACTGGATGCTGGAGGACGGGGAGCGCGCCTACGCCGGGATCATGTTCTCGAAGGCCGACACCGCGGGCGGCAAGAGCGCCGAGGACGTGGAAGTCGCGCTGACCGCGGCGGAGAGCCCGGCGACGGTGCCGATCAACGACGGTCCCGTCACGGTCAACGACGGTCAGGTCACCAGCTTCTTCGGTACGGCCGAGGACGCGCTCACCTACTGAGGCGGCCCGGCGGAACGCGGCTGGATCCGGGTCCCTTCACTCGCTCTCCAGCCAGTCGGTGTACCAGGTGCGAAAGTCGGTGCTGATCGGTACGAAGCCGCCCCAGTCCGGGTCGATCTGCCAGACCTCGCCGGTCCGAGGGCCGTTCAGGACGAGCCGGACGAAGATTCCGCAGCCCTGCTCGGCCAGCGTGAGGGTGCCCCGGGTCAGGGCGTCGGCCCGGCCGCCGAGCCGGCCGAGGGCGGGGGCCATGAGGGGGAAGGGTTCGGCGAGTCGGCCCGGTAGGCGGTCTTCCCGCCATTCGTCGTCCACGGCCCAGTCGTCGTCCGCCTCGGGGCGGGGGGACGTCAACGGCATCAGCCCGTGGCCGGGGCCCGCGGGTCCGTTGCCCACCTCCGCGACGAAAGACCGGTACTCCACCGGCAGATCGACACCGTGGCCCTCCTCGAACGCCCTGATCTCCGCCTCCGGGAGCCGAGGTGCCAGCTCGTACCGGTGCGTCGCCGCGCCGAAACGCTCCCGGCGCGGGTCCGCTGCTGCCATCGCCTGTATCCGTGTGCGTACGACGCTCTCGTCCCAGCCGCCCATCGCCTGACCGTAGCAATGACCCAGTGGCTCTCGGCTCCCCGAGTGGTGATGCCACGTCTTCGTGGCGTCGGTGCGCGCAGTCCTCTACCCGAGGGCGAGCATCGCCTCGGCGACCTCGTCGGCCGCCGTATCGGGGAGGGCGGTGGCGGCCGACTCCAGGACCAGCAGGCGTGCGCCGGGGATGTCGCGGGCGAGTGCCTCGCCGTTGCCGACGGGGAAGAAGCGGTCGTGGCGGCCGTGGACGACGAGCGTGGGGACGGCGACCTCGGGCAGCCGCTCCCGCCAGCGCGGTGTGCAGTCGAGCCGGGAGAACACCATCCCCAGCTGGTTGGCCATGTGGACCGCGGGGGCGGTGCCGGGTGTGCGGTCCCAGACGCGTGCGGCGCGCTCGCGTTCCGCGTCGGGGTCGTCGCCGAGGATGTCCGCGCCGAGGGCGGCGAACTCCGCCACCGCCTCGCGGTCGGTCCAATCGGGCATCGGATGCGCGAACAGCCGGCGCATCGTCGCCTGGTCATGATCGGGGAGGTCGTCATCGGGCGGGCCGGGCGCGACCGGCCGGGTGCCGGCCAGGGTCAGTGCCGAGAAGGCTCCCGGATGGTCGAGCACCGCCACCTGGGCGACCATTCCGCCGACGCCGATCCCCGCGAGGTGGGCGGGTTTACCGCCGAGTGCGTCGGCGAGAGCGGCCGCGTCGGCGGCGAGGTCCCGCAAGGTGTAGGCGGGCGCGTTCGGGTCCGCCGTGGTCGACTCCCCGCTGTCGCGCAGGTCGTAGCGCACCACGCGGCGCCCGCCCGCGGCAAGGCGCTCACAGAGCGCGTCGGGCCAGGAGAGCATCGTCGTGCCGCCTGCGAGCAGGACGAGCGGCGCGCCGTCGTCGCCGAACGACTCGATACCCAATGCGATGTCGTTGGCCTTGACCGTGGTCATGGGATCTCCGGAGAACGGTTGTCGGTCAGGTGCGCCGCGTTCGATGTCGTGGGCATGCTCCGCTGCATCGCGGGTGCGGCACATTTCCAGTCACGACAGACGAGACCCGATCCACTGCGCGAACTCATCGCTCTCCGCGAAGTATCTGCCGGTACCCCGCCGACGACTTCGCCCTCGTCCATGGGCGACCACTATCGGTCGGCAGGGCCATGTCCCGGCCGCCTGATCCGGGCGTGGGCCGCGGGTCGGCCGGGCTGGTCGAGGGGGGTCGGTTCCGGCAGGGCGGGCCAGTAGTGCTCGGTGAAGACGCGGGCGACGAGTTCGCCGCGGCTGGAGACGGATGTCTTGGTGAAGACGGCTTTGATGTGGTCGCGGACCGTGTGCGGGGAGATGAACAGCGCCGTGGCGATCTCGGCGGTGGTCAGGCCGCGTGCGATGAGCTGGGTGATCTGGAGTTCTCGCGGTGTCAGGCTGTAGGCCTCGGCGACCAGCACCGCGAGTTCGGTGGGTGCGGCGGGCTCGATGACGAGGGCCACCGGGCCGGGGCGGCCGCCGACGCCGGTGAGGGTGGAGGCATGGCAGTTCAGCCACTGGCCCTCGGTGGTGCGGATGCGCACCCGGGCGTGGCCGTGGTCGCGGCCGTCGGCGATGGCCCGTGCCTGGAGGGCGGTGCCGATCACCCAGATGGGCAGATTCAGTCCCAGGGGTGAGGGGAAGGACGGCCCGTTCGGCAGCAGTGCGAGGTAGTGCCGTGCCTCGTCGTTGACCGACGTGGCCTCGCCCGACTCGTCGAAGAAGACCAGGCCGGGCGCGGGTGAGTGCGCCGGGGGTGTGGTGGGGGAGGGCCTGGCGAGGCTGCGCAGCCTGGCGGCGAGCGGGCGGGACAGGTCGGCGAGCAGGGTGAGTTCGGCCGTACCGAACGCGTTGGTGGCGCGGAAGAGGCTGACCAGGCCCCATGGGCGGTCGCCGATCCGTAGCACCGCGCGCAGTTCGTCGTGGACGCCCTGGCCGCGCAGGAGGCGCCGGAAGCGGGCGCTGCGGGCGGGCAGATCGCCGGTTGCGGCGCGCAACGTCGCGGCTGGTACGGGCGCGCGGGCCAGTTCGCGGAACGGGACGACGTTCTCTTCCAGGAGTTCGCTCTCCCAGTAGGCGGCACAACCCTCACCGGAGCCGAGGTTCTCGGTCAGCATCGGGGCCGTGATCAGCCCCGTCTCCGGGTCGGCCGCCGTCCATACGGCCGAGTCGTGGGGCACCAGCCGCCGCAGCCCGGCCGAGGCCTGGCTGAACAACTCCACCGCGTCGACGGCCCGTTCGGCGGCCGACAGCACCGCTCGTGATGGATCAGTCATGTGCGTCCCCCTCCGCCGGTCAGCCTGCCCGGATCACTGCTGGACGCCAACCCCTCATCTGAGGGGGGTCGTGCCCACCGACCGCCCCGTGCACGGGGGATGGGGTTCGGCGGCGGCATTGACCAGGCTCGACGACGTACAACTCGACCACCACCAAAGGGAGATCATGGACATCGCGATTGTCGGAGGCGGCTCGGCAGCGGTCGGCCTGCTGGACGCGCTGGCCGCCGGAGAGGGCGCCGAGGAAGGCGGGGCCGGTACGATCACGGTCTTCGAGCCCTCGCCCCACCTGTGGCGGGGCCGGCCGTACGGCCCGGACCTGGACTCGGTGCTGGTGAACACGCCTCCCGCCCTGATGTCGATCCGGCGCGGCGACTTCGGCCACTACGCGGCCTGGTTGGGCGAGCGCGGCGCAGGTCACGTGGACGAGTTCCTGGGGCAGCCACTGGTCCCGCGGGCGCTCTTCGGCGAGTATCTGGCGCACACCGCCGAGAAGGCCGTCGCGGCCCTGGGCGAGCGGGGCCGGGTGGTGCGCGTCGTGTCCGCCGGCGTGACCGGGGCAGCCCGCCGCGGAGCCCGGCTCGTGCTGCGCACGCACGACACAGGGGAGTTCGAGGCCACGCATCTGGCGCTGTGCGTGGGCGGAGGGACACCCCCGGACCTGTACGGGCTCGCGGGCAACCCGGGCTTCACGGCCGACCCCTACCCGCTGTCCGACACCCTCGGCCGCATCCCCGTCGACGGCGACGTGGCGGTCATCGGCGCCGGACTGACCGCCGTGGACGTCGTCGTGGCGCTCGCCGCCCGCGGGCACCGGGGGCGGATCACGCTCCTGTCGCGCAGCGGAGTGCTGCCGCATGTCTGGCAGCGCCCGGACGGCCGGCGCCCACGCCACGTGACCGTCGAACGCGTGGCGGAGCTGCACCAGGCGCGGGGCCGGGTCGCGCTCGACGACCTCATCGGGCTGCTGCGCGCGGAACTGGCCGAGGCCGGGGAGGACTTCGACGAGTTCGCGGCCGAACTGCTCGCCACCGAGCAGGAGGACCCGGTCCGGCGGCTCCGGCGGCAGATCGCCGCCGTCGACGACGCCCGGATCGGGCGCCGCGTGCTGCAGCAGACGGCACACAGTGTCGGTCCGTACGTGTGGCGGCTGCTGCCCGAGTCCGACCGCGCCCGGTTGCGCCGCCGTCTGCGTACGGCCGTCAGCGTGGCGTCGCCGATGGTTCCGGTGAACGCCCTCGTCCTGATGCGGCTGCTGGACTCCGGCCAGCTCGCCGTCACATCCCGCGTCCGCGGGATCGAGCCCGTCAGCGGGCGGTTCAGAGTGCGATGCGACGACAGCGAACACACCGCGGAGTTCGTCATCAACGCCGTGAACCCGCCCCCGCGGGCCGTCCCCGCCACCGCACACCACCTGGTCCAGTCCCTGGTCGCCGCCGGGTTGGCCACGCTCCACCCGTCCGGCGGCCTGACCCCCGCCGACCCCCGCGTGCAGGTGGTCGGCGATCTGACCGGGGGCGGCTCGTTCATCACCTCCAGCCTGCTCGGCGTCGCCGCCCAGGCGGCGGACGCCGCTGAAGCCCTGCGGACGGCCTGAGGTGCTCGGCATGCCGATGTGATGCGTGTCACTGCCTGGGTGCGTCGGGTGGGGTGTGCGCGATCATGCTCGGAATGGACTCTCGTTTCCTTGGTATCGCCGATCTGGTCGAAGTCCCGTCCGTGGCCGTCGTCGTCGATGTCATGCGTGCCTTTACGGTGGCTGCCTGGGCCTTCGGCCAGGGAGCGGAGAAGATCGTTCTCGCCGAGTCGCTGGACGGCGCTCTGGCGCTGAAGGCCCGTCACCCGGAGTGGGTGGCGCTCAAGGACGGTCCGCCCGCGCCCGGGTTCGACCTGGTCAACTCGCCGGGCCTGCTGCGGTCCGCCGACCTTGACGGCCGAACCGTCGTGCAGAAGACCACGGCGGGGACGGTCGGCGCCCTCGCCGTCCAGGAGGCGCCGCTCGTGCTGTGCGCCGGTTTCGTGGTGGCGGGGGCCACGGCTCGGCTTCTGCGGACGCGCGGGGGCGACAAGGTGACGTTCGTGGTCACCGGCGAGGGCGGACAGGCCGAAGAGGATCTGGCGTGTGCGCAGTACATCGCTCTCAGAGCCGCCGATCCCGGCGCGGACGCGGCTGCCTTCCTCCGCCGCGCCGCGACGTCACGCGCCGCCGCCGAACTGGCGCAGGGGGTGCGCCAGGGCGTCCATCCCGATGACGTCGCCCTGTGTCTCGAAGTCGACCGGTTCCCCTTCGCCATGGTGGCGGCCTTGGAGGAATCACTTATGGTCCTGCGGCCCCACCCGATGCCTCTGGCGACGGACCAGGACCCGGTCTGAGCTTCACCCCCTCCCCGCGGATGCCCGGTGAAGCCGCCCCGGCCGGTTGCGCCGGCGACCGGCGTCACGGTCAGCGACCGGTTCGGCCTCAAGCGAAGGCCGGCCGGCCGTGCACCGTCCACCGGCGCGGGAGGGCTCCTCGCGATCCCCGTCGGCCGCCCGCGCCACGAGTGGCCGTGAGAAGGGCGCTCACGGCCTGAACGGATTGGGTTCGCGAGCCGTATCCTTACCCGATCGAGGTTCGCATTTTGCCGGATTCCTTGGTCTTCATGGGCTTTGCGCACACGGGCCGTGAGTCATGCGGCCTCGGGGGAGGGGGGGCGGCCATGATGGCGGCGAGTGACACGGTGCGGGTGAGTACGGTGCTGCCGGTGGATGCGGCGCGCCGGGTGATGTGGGCGTTCGTCATCGTCAACGTGGCGGTCGTCGAGGCGCTGTTCCTCAGCGCCGGCGAGGGCAAGAACGACGTGCTCACGGTGGCGAAATGGTTCGGGCTGCACGCGGCCCTGCTGATCATGTTTCAACTGCTGCTGGTGGCCCGGCTGCCCTGGCTGGACCGGCGTATCGGCATGGACCGGCTCACGGTGTGGCACCGCTGGGTCGGATTCGCCCTGCTGTGGACGATCCTGACCCACGCCACGCTGGTGGTGCTGGGATTCGCGACACTCGACGACACCTCCATGGGGAAGACGTTCGTCGCGCTGAGCGGGGTTCCGGCCTCTTTGCTGGGCATGCTCGCCGCGGCCGTCATCGTCGTGATCGGAGTGGTCTCCACGCGGGCGGTGCGGCGTCGGCTGCAGTACGAGGTGTGGCACGGGCTGCACCTGCTGCTCTACGTGGCGCTGGGGCTGGCCTTCGTCCATCAGCTGCAGGAGACGACGACTTTCACCGCCTCCGCGTTCGCCACGGCCTACTGGTGGTGCCTGTGGCTGTTCGCGTTCGGTGCGCTGCTGACCGGGCGGATCGCCGTGCCGCTGTGGCGCAACGCCTACCACCGCTTCCGCGTCGTCGCCGTGGTGCCGGAGTCGCTGAACGCGGTCTCGGTGTACGTGAGCGGACGGCACCTGGACAAGTTCCCCGCCCGGGCCGGACAGTTCTGCATCTGGCGGTTTCCCGGGCACAACGGCTGGTGGACCGCCAACCCCTTCTCCCTGTCGGCGGCGCCGGGCGGACAGGGCCTGCGTCTGACGGCCAAGGCGGTGGGCGGCACCAGCGCCGGTCTGCGGAACGTCCCGGCCGGCAGCCGTGCCTTCGTCGAAGGGCCGTACGGGGCGTTCACGTCGTTGCACCGATCGAAGCCCGGCGCCCTGCTGATCGCCGGTGGTGTGGGGATCACGCCCGTGCGGGCCCTGGTGGAGGAACAGGGGAGCGGCGATGTCGTCGTGCTCTACCGGGTGCGGAGCGAGGGGGACGCGGTGCTGCTGAACGAGGTGCGCCACCTGGTCGCGCAGCGGGGCGGACGGCTGCACCTGCTCACCGGCAGGACCGGCGAGTCAGGCGTCCCGCCGCTCGGTCCGGGCGCCCTGCGGCAGCTGGTCCCGGACATCACCGAACGCGACGTGTACGTGTGCGGTCCGCCGGCCATGACCGCCGCCGTGCTCGCCGCTCTGCGGGACCTGCGAGTGCCCACGCGGCAGGTGCACTCGGAGCGGTTCGGCATGGCCTGAGGCGCACGGCGACGGCCCGGATGCCCAGGGGTGCTTCGCAAGGACGCGAGCGGATGCTCACTTCGCAGGGGCGGACCAGGCCGCCACAAGCGCCTGTCGATCTGGGAAACGGGGGCCGGGGAACGTCTCCTGGACTGATTCGCCCCTTAGCCAGACCACTTGCTCGGGGGCCCCGTCGCCGGTGTCGAACAGGCAACACACTGCGCCGCTGTCGGCGGCGAGGTCGGTGAACACCTTTCTCACGCTGCCCGACTGCGCGAACAAGCGGCTCATCCCCGACGTCGCGGCCCAGCATTCCACCGACGCGTAGTCAGGGTGCAGGGAGGACGCGAACCTGACCGTGGCGTAGATGTACCCGATCTGGAGGCGGCCGTCCGCGTCGGGCTCGGGGCCGCCCGTCCGCGCATACTCGCGCAGTGTGTCGTCGACGTCGACCATGAGGGACATGTCGAGTTCGAGCCTGCCGCTCGTGGAGCAGTCGACCGGGTCTCTCTCGAAGCGGGACGTGAACGGGAGGAGAAGCCGCCCACCGCCGGGCAGGGTGACTTCGAGCGGCGCTACGGCACGAGCCGGCGGGGCCAGCCTGGCCAGTTCGGCCAACGCCCGGGCGACATTCCGCGGGCGCAGATAGACTTCGTAGCCGTAGACCAGCCCCATGTTCCCCCTGGCTCGTCGTCACGAGACGCCCTCGTGCCGCTCAGTCGATACAGAACTCGTTGCCCTCGATGTCCAGCATCGGGATGCACGCGTCATTGCCGTCGTACAGCGTCTGGACGTGCACCGCGCCGAGCGGGATCAGGCGCGCGCACTCGGCTTCGAGGGCGGCGAGCCGTTCCTCTCCCACCAGTCCGGTGCCGACCCGCACGTCGAGATGGACCCGGTTCTTGGCGGCTTTCCCTTCGGGAACACGCTGAAAGTACAACCTCGGGCCCACGCCTGAGGGATCGACGCAGGCGAACCACGCGTCCTGCTCCTCCGACGGCAGGGAGCGCCTGAACTCGTCCCACGTGGCACATCCCTCCGGCGGCGGCGGTACGACGTACCCCAACACCTCACACCAGAAGCGAGCGAGACGCTCGGGTTCCGCGCAGTCGAAGGTGACTTGGAACTGCTTGATCGAGGGCATCGGCGCACCCTACCAAGGCCGTCCGGCTCACCAGGTCTTGCCGGTCTGCTCCAGCCGCCGGTCGCACAAATGGAAATGAACGGCAAAGGCCCGCGCTGCTACGGTGGCCCGATGTCATCGATCAGGAAATTCCAGGTCACCTTCGACTGCGCGGAACCTGAACGTGTAGCCCGTTTCTGGTGCGAGGTGTTGGGGTATGTCGTGCCGCCGCCACCGAAAGGGTTTGCCACCTGGGACGAATACAAAAGCGCGCAGCCGCCCGAGGAACTGGATTCGTGGTTCGCCTGCGTTGATCCCTCAGGCGTGGGCCCGCGACTGTACTTTCAGCGCGTTCCCGAAGGGAAAGCCGCCAAGAACCGGGTGCATCTCGACGTGCGGGTCGGCACCGGACTGGTGGGAGAAGAACGCCTGGCCACGCTCAAGGCCGAAAGCGAACGACTGATCGCGCTCGGCGCGGTGCTCGTGCAAGTGCTGCCTGCCGACGAGGAGAACGAATCCTGCATCTCGATGCAGGACATCGAGGGCAACGAGTTCTGTGTCGACTGAGCGTTCGCCGGCCGACGACGCAAGAGGGCAGTTGTCCCTGAACAGGGGTGGCGACGGACGGGCCCGCGATGTCGCGGGCCGTGGCCGCCTTGCCTCGGGACGGCGGAGGGCAGTCCTCAGCCGCCCACGTACCAGCTGAATCCGCCATTACTGGCGGCGACGATCAGCAGCACTATCCACAGAACGACGTCGATGACGCCGAGGATGATGCCGGCTTTCGCCATGCCCGCACCGTTCTTCACGGCAGCCTGCCGACGTGCGACGGCGCCGAAAACGATGGCCAAGGGGCCCAGAACGATGTTCAGGAAGAACAGCCCGACGATCCCGCAGCACAGGCTGGCGATTGCCAGACCGTTGGTGCGCGACCTGGGGGCCGCGGCAGAGGAACCACCATAACTCGTCATGGGACACTCCCGATTGTCGGTCGTGCGGACCTGACGGACCGCAGATTCCTTACTGTTGAGTGCCTTTTCCGAATGCCCCGTCGAAGTGTTCCCATGCCTGGGCGTCCAAGGTGCCCTTGATGGGGCGTCAGTTGTGCTGGTGTGATGTGCGGTGCCCATGCTTTCGAGCTGCCGGAGGCCCGTCCATGCACCGACGCCTGTTCGCCGCGCTCGTCTGCGCTGTCCTGCTCGGAGCGGGGACCCAAGCCCAAGCGGGCACCGCGGACGGTGCCGGGGAGGCCGCGAGGAACGCCGACGCACCGCACGCCGCGGACATTCCCCGGATCACGGACGAACGTGGCCGGACGCTGACCCTGCGCGGGTGGAACGTCGAGGACAAGACCCACAGCGGCGAGCAGGCGCTGTCCGCCATCACCGAGCGCCATTTCCGAGATCTCCACGCCAACGGCTTCAACTTCGCCCGGCTGCTGGTGTTCTGGGACGACCTCGAGCCCGAGCGCGGCACGTACAGCGAGAGGTATCTGCGCCGGATCGACCGCGTACTGGACTGGGCCCACAAGTACCGGGTGCGGGTGCTGATCGACGCCCACCAGGACGTGTTCGGGCCGGCCTTCGGCCACCGAGGTGTCCCCGCGTGGGCGACCAGGACGGACGGGCTGCCGTTCACCCCGCACCCCGAGGACTGGTTCGCGGAGTACTTCGAGCCCGCCGTGCAGCGGGCGTTCACGCACCTGTACGAGGACGGCGACCTGCGGCGCGCGCAGGCCGACATGTGGCGGGTCCTGGCAGGGCGCTTCGCCCACCATCCGGCCGTACTAGGCTACGACCTGATCAACGAGCCGATGGGTGAACTGCGCCCCGGCGAGGACCTGCCCGGCGCGGCGGCCCGGATCGAGGCCGAGCAGCTGACCCCGATGTACAACCGGCTGGCGGACGCCGTCCGCTCGGTCGACCGGGACGCCTGGATCTTCTTCGAGCCCACTCCGATCGTGGGCGAGGGCATGCCGACGGCACTGGGCCGCGTCGACGATCCCAAGACGGTGTACGCGCCGCACTTCTACAACACGGCCATGGAGGCCGGGGCCGACTACGACCCGGCCGCGGGCTGGATCGAGGCCTACGAGGCGGCCGTCACCGTCTACCCCCGGCAGTACGGCGTGCCAGTGGTGGTGGGGGAGTGGGGCCCGCTCAACAACGGCCTTCCCAACATGGGCCATTTCTATCGCGACGCGCTCGAGTCCCTGGCCCGCTACACCTCCGGCTGGGCGGGCTATGTCTGGTGCTACGGGGGCGGCTACTGCGCGTTGGACGGCACGGGCGCGCTACGGCCGAACAAGGACCGGACGGCCAGTCCGTACGCAGAAGCCGTCGCCGGAACGGTCACCGCCGAGCACCACACCCCCGAGACCGGCACCTACCACCTTGTCTACCGCGCCGGTCACGGCGTCACCGAGATCCGCGTACCGTCGCGCCCGGGCGGCTGGCGGATCTCGGTCACCGGCCCCGCGACCACACCCACCCCGGTCCTACCGGCCGACCGCTCGGCCATTGCCCGCGTCCACGCACGCCGGGGCGCCGAGGTGACGGTGACGGTCACCCCGCGCTGACTCCTGCGGAGCGAACCCTTGCGGTACGCACGTCAGGGCTGCTGTGGCGGCGCGTTGCTACTCGCTTTCGCGTTCCAGGACGCGCCGGGCCGCCTCGGCCTCCGCCGCGGGCGGTGACAACTCGTCGAGGGTGTCGAGTTCGTCGTCCGCCTCCAGTTCCCGTTCCCAGGCCGCCGCGAGGCGCTCCTGCTCCTGGCGCGGCTTGGCACCGATGGCCTCGCGCTGCTCCGGGTCCAGGGCTGTCAGGAATCGTCCGACCGTGTCCATGACCATGGAGCGCTCCTTGTCGCGAAAGGGAGGGGGCGTGCTCCAGCATGGCCGACCGGTGTCGGGCCGACCGCCCGACACCGCCGGGAGAACACCCCGTTGGCCTCTTGGAACTGCCCCGCAAGTGAGGCCGGCCGTGTTCCTCATCAAACCGTCGGTACAGGCGGGTAAGGGCCGATGCAGCTTCTATGATCATGCCCATGTCGATCTCTTCTCCTCTTCCCGTCCTGCGTGGTCACCGAGGCGCCGTGCTGCGGTGCGACGGCGACGCACTGGTGCTGCGGCGGAGCACCGAGGAAGTGCGGATCCCGTTCGCGGCGATCGGGCGGATCCGCGCGGAGGGGCGAGCCGTCGCCGTCGAACTCACCGCGCTCGGCGGGGCGGTGCCCGCCGTGCACCGGCTGGACGGGGTCAGCGCCGCCTCCGCGCACGTTTTCGCGTCCGCAGTCACCGGCTCTCTACCCCCGCGCGCGCAGGACGCCGAGGCGGTCGACGGCTCGGCGCTGGTCACCGTCGAGGCGGTCACCGAGTCGGTGGGTGAGCGGCGCGCGCGGTGGGCGAAGCGCGGCGGGATCGCCGTCGTCCTCGGGTTCGTCGCACTCGCGGTGGCCATGGGGATCAGCGGCGGGAACGCGGGCAGGTGGGCCGTGGGGGTGATGGTCGCGATCGCGGGACCCTTCGCCGCGGCCATCGCCGCGGTCGGGGTCGGGGGGATGTGGCTCGCATACGAGCAGTGGTACCTGCCCCGATACGGCATCACCGTGGAGGCGGTCCGTGCCTCGGACACCAGCGACCTGCTCGGTAGGTCCGGGAACTACACGTACACGGACACGAGTGGTGCGGTCCGTCGCATATACGTGAAGGGAAGCGCCGCGACCGTGCCGATCTCCTACCACCCGGCGAAACCCGCCACCGCCGCGGTCTGTCACTCCTGGGGCCGCAAGCTCTGGGACACCGTGTTCGCCCTCGGCGTCCTGCTCTTCGGTCTGGCCGTCCTGGCGGGTGTCGTGGTCCTCGTCGTCGGCGCGTTCCAGGGCGTGTACGACGATGCCTCGACCTCACCGTGACGTGGGCGCGGTGAGCCCGGCGCGCCACAGGGGCGGCGGGCTCACCGCGTGCGAGAGCGTCAGCCGATCAGGGCCTGGTTGATCTGCCGGGTGGTCTGCGCGGCGACGCGGGGGCTGACAGCGGCGTAGTAGGTGTACGCGTTCAGTCCGGTGGCCAGCGCCCAGCCGCGCCCTCGCAGCCACGTGGCGTCGTCCACGCCGAGTGTCTCGCGGAAGACGG
Source organism: Streptomyces sp. NPDC003635 (assembly GCF_053587635.1). NCBI lineage: Bacteria > Bacillati > Actinomycetota > Actinomycetes > Kitasatosporales > Streptomycetaceae > Streptomyces > Streptomyces sp. NPDC003635. The sequence continues at coordinate 38,912 of NZ_JBSFOK010000022.1, forward strand.
CTCGGCTCTCGGCCGACATGAGGGTGTAGGCGATCATCAGGTCGCAGGCCGGGTCACCCATGCCCAGTCCCCCGAAATCGATGACGGCGCTGATGCGGCCGTCCACGGTCAGCAGGTTGCCGGTGTGGAAGTCGCCGTGGAACCAGACCGGGGAGCGTCCCCATGCGGGGGCGCTCAGCGCGGCTTCCCACAGTTCGGTCATGGCCGCGGCATCGAACACGCCGTCGACCTCGGCGATGGCGGCCCGTGTCGTCTGGTGGCGGTCGGCCAGCGGGCTACCGGTGAGGTCCTCTTGGCTGTCTGCGGCGGGGATCTCCGCGGGTGTGCATTGCTGCAGTGCGGTGAGGAACTGGGCCAGTTCCGTGGCCGCCCTGGTGGAGTGTTCCAGTGTCTCTACGGTCGCCGCCTCGCCGTCCAGCCAGCGGGAGACCGCCCACGGCCACGGATAGCCGAGGCTGGGCTCGCCCACCTCCACCGGTATCGGGATGGCGAGGGGGAGGTGGGGGGCGAGCCGGGGCAGCCAGTGGGCTTCCTTCCTGGCCTGCCCGATGGCTCCGGCGTGACGGGGCAGCCGGACGGACAGCTCCTCGCCCAGCCGGTGGATCACATGGTCGGAGCCGGCCGGGTCGAGGAGCTTCAGGGGCAGGTCCCGCCACTGCGGGAACTGGGTGTCGACCAGGCGTCGGACCAGAGCCTCGTCGATGTGGGGGCGGGTGTCCGCGGTGGGCTCGGTCGGCAAGGGCGCTCCTGTGGCCGGCCCGCGCTCCGTGCGGCGGGCGCCTGGAGTCATCACAGTGCCTCGCGGTGCCGCCTGTCGACCGAGTTTGCCGCCCGGGCGGCCGCCCGGGCGCCCGTCATGCCACGATCACCGACACCGGCAGCTCCTCGCACACCGTGCGGATTTCGGTGCCGGCGAAGTCGTAGGGGTTGTCGAAGACCACCTCGTCGCGATTGCCGGAGGCGCACCGCAAGACGGCCTTGGCGCCCCCAAGGACCCGTACAACAGCGGCTGTTCGACGCGGTGATGGAGGCCGCGCGCCTTCGCGGCTGACGGGCGTGTGTCCCCAGCGGGGGCCGGTCAGCCCCGTGCCCGCCTCCCGCTGCGCCGCGGGGCGGGCGGAGCGCCGCCCATCAGGGCCGTACGGCGCTCCTCACCCCGCTCCTCGACCTGGAGCACCACGCTGCGCAGCGACTCCGCGAGCCCTCGGCACTCGGAGTCGCTGAGGCGGGCGGTCACGAAGGCCTCTTCCTCGTTGAACTCGGGGAAGAGCCGCTGCATGAGGTCCTCGCCCTCGTCCGTCAGGTTCAGCAGGACCAGGCGGCCGTCGGTGGGGTGGTCGGCGCGGCGCAGCAGCCCGCGTGACTGCAGGGTCCGCACCACGCCCGTCAGCGTGCCCTTGGAGATCCCGGCCTCCTCGGCCACGTGCCGGGTCTCCGACTCGCCCCACACCCACACGACCCACAGCACCACGAACGCCGTCCAGGTCAGGTCCGAGCCGCGCAGCACGGAGTTCTCCAGATGCTGGCGCACCGCCGAGGCGGCCCGGTAGATGTTCGCGACGGCCGCCATCTGCTCCCGGCGGATCGGGATGCCCCCGAGCTTGGCCGAGGCGAGCTTCTCGGCTGCGGTGATCGATCGCTGACCGGGCACGGCGGCTCCTCCAAGGTCGGCGCGGGACCGTGCGGCAGGGGGGCGCCGCATGGTCGTTCGGCCTCAAATTGTACGGACCGGGAGGCGGCTGCCCCGGTCCGCGGATCTCCGCGCCTTGCGGTTCCCGGCCCTGGTGCTCGGGTGCCGAGGCGGAGGTCTCGCTCAAGGGCGGGGCAGGGGGCAGGCGTTACGGCGCCGCCGGCGCGATCATCCCATCGAGCCGGCTGCCTTCCTCGTGCGCTTCCCGCGAGACCAACAGGACTGCGTCACCTGCGCCACCAGGGACGTCAGCCGCCGGCCGCCACTTGGTCCAGGGGCAGCCGCATGACGGTGCCTGAGGTGGGGCCGGAGTTCGTCCGGCGTACGCGGTTGAGTTCGTCAGCGGTCAGGGCCCGGTTCCAGACGCGGACCTCGTCGATGCTGCCCGAGAAGAAGGCCCGGCCGTCCATGCGCTGGCCGATGTGGACGCCGAACGGCGAGGTGTCGCTGACGGATCCGGGCACGTCCGCCCAACTGATCGGCCGGCCGTCGACGAACAGGGTGAGCTGTCCGCCGCCGCGGCGCAGCGCGACATGGTGCCATCGCCCGTCGTTGTAGGCGGTGGTGGTGCTGATGGACGTCGACCAGCGGGACATCGGGCCGCTGCGCACCGTCATCAGGCCGCGCAGCCGGTTGTTCGCCGGTTCGCCGCGCAGCCAGAACTGGGGCTGGGTGGCGCCGATGCCGCCCACCCACAGGAGGGGTTGCTCGCCCGTGGTCCTGGTGTAGCGGAACCACAGGGATGCGGTGAAGTCCGCTGTGTCGAGCGGGAGTTGGGTGCGGTAGGGCAGGCGCACGGCGTCGTCGGTGCCGTCGAAGGCCAGGGCTTTGCCGAAGACGCCGTCCGTGGGAGAGGCGCCGCCCAGGACGCTCGCCGGCCTGGCCGTCGAGGCGCCGTCGGCCGTGGTCGGGTCGGGGCCGCGGCGCGAGGTGAGCCGTTCCTCGTTCAGGCGGGCGAAGCGGATCTCGTCGCGGGCGTCGACGGTGCCGCCCTCGTACATCAGCCCCACCACGCTGCCGCCGATGTGCACCAGGTCGGAGTACCCGGCCCAGTCCCGGCTCACCACGGTGCCGCGGTCCGCGCTCTCCCAGGTGGCGCCGCCGTCGTAGGAGGAGCGGATCATCATGGTCCGGCGGCGGTCGGGATCGCCGGGGCAGGACAGCAGGACGCGGTTGCCCAGTACCAGGATCGAGCCCTGGACCTGCGGTGTGTACAGGCCCGGAAGGCTTTGGAACCGCCCGGTGAAGCTGTCGCCGCCGTCCTGGCTGACGGCCTGGGTGCGATGGCCCAGGTCGGTGCCGTCCTGCTCGCGCCCGCTGACCAGGATGGCGCCGTCGGTGCGCTCGGTGAGGGTGAGTTCGGACGGCTTCTGGCGGAAGGTGCCGTCGGCGGCGACGGGCCAGGAGTCGGTGGCGCCCCGCCGCCAGGTGTCGCCGCCGTCGTCGCTGACCATGAGGGCCGCGTGATTGGCCGTGACGCGGCTGCCGTTCCATGTCTCGGCGTTGACGGTGAAGACCAGGCGGCCGGCTCTGCTGCCGCGGTTGAGCTGGATGCCGTGCACGGGGCCGGTGGCGTACCAGGAGTTCCAGTGCGGGGGCATGATCTGCGCGCTCAGGTCGCGCGGCTCGGACCAGGTGCGGCCGTCGTCGTCGCTGTACTGCAGATGGGGCCTGCGGTCGCAGGGGGCGTCGCAGCTTTCGCCGGTCGCGGACGGCGGGTTGTGGGCCTGGGGGAGCAGGATGCGGCCGGTCCTGCGGTCCACGATCGGAGCCGGGTTGCCGTGCGTGTCACCGCCGCCCTCGCTGACCACCTGGAGCGGTCCCCAGGAGCGGCCACCGTCCGTCGAGCGCTTCAGTACGATGTCGATGTCCCCCGCGTCACCGCAGGTGTCGACGCGGCCCTCGGCGAACGCGAGGAGGGTGCCCTGGGTGGTTCGCACGATCGCCGGGATCCGGAAGCACGCGTAGCCCGGATCCTCGGACGCCCTGAAGATGACCTGCTGCTCGAACAGCGGCGCCGCCTTGCCGGGTTGGGCTTGTGCCGGCCCCGGGAGGATGGCCGCGGTCGCCATGACGCCTACGGTGAGGTTGGCTCTCAGACGTGCGCGTGGCTTCAACGCCATGGACGGCCCTTCATTTTGTGAGTTCACCTGGACATCCCACGTCCAATATATGGTGTTTTATGGCAAGTTAGTGGCAGTGACACAGCGTCGGAATCGCGTGCCGAGAGGTGTCCGACCGTGTGTCAGATTCACCTGGTCAGGACGTGTGAAAGGGAACCGCCGTCCCGATCCAGCGGTGGTAGGCGTCCATGTCGACGTTGCTGCCGCACACGATGGTGACGACGTGTCGGCCGGCGAAGCGGTCACGGTCTTCGAGGACGGCCGCGATGCCGAGTGCGGCCGAGGGTTCGACGACGAGACCCGCGTGCTGGTGGAGCATCCGCATGCCGGCGATGATCGACGCCTCCCGCACCAGGACGGCGTCGTCGGCGACCAGGAGGAGGTCGTCCAGTACGGCCGGGATGGGGTGGCGGCCGGCGACGCCGTCGGCGATGGTGTGGGCCGAGTCGGTGGTGACGACACGTCGTTGGCGCCACGAGTGGGTCAGAGCGGGGGCGCCCAGCGGCTGGACACAGATGACCTCGACCTCGGGCGCGAGGGCCTTCATCACATGGCCCACGCCGGTGGCCAGTGCTCCGCCGCCGAGAGCGATCAGGACGGCGTCGAACCGAGGGGTGGTCTCCGCCAGTTCCAATCCGATGGTCGCCGCGCCCTCGCAGGTCTCGAGGTCCAGGCTGTCTTCGAGCAGCCGGATGCCCTCGTGCCGTGCGATGGCGGCAGCCCGTTCGCGCGCCAGCTCGTGGTCGCCGTCCACCAGTTCCAGCCGGGCGCCCAGCGCGCGGATGCGGTCGAGTTTGGCCGCAGTGGCATGGCGGGAGGCCACGACGGTCACGTCGAGCCCTCGGTGCCGGGCCGACCAGGCGAGGGCTTGGCCGAGGTTGCCCGCGCTGGCGCACACCACCGCCCGGGGGCCGTGATCGGCGAGCAGGCTCGCGACGACCTCGGTGCCGCGGGCCTTGAAGCTGCGGACCGGGTTCGCCGTCTCGAGCTTGATGCTGACCGCGCACCCGAGGCCCGGCTCCAGTGCCTCGCAGCGGTACAGCGGAGTGTCGAGAAAGAGCGGGTCGATCACACGGCGTGCCGCCCGGATCCGAGCGGTGTCGAGGCGTGTCTCCAGCACGGCCCGCAGCCTAGCGGCGCCGACGCCGTCGTCGAGAGTGCGCCGTGCGACCCGGCTGGGACCGGCCATCGCCCAGAGGCTCGCCGTCCGGCTCGGCGGTGGTATCACCGCAGAGCACGGCTCCGGTATCAGCGCGGGGCATGGCTCCGGAGGGCGGGGCGAGCTGCACCGTGACCACTGTCGCGAGGCGCCGGAGCGACCGTGTCCGGTGCCACGGCACCGCCGCCTGCCCGACCGGCCCTGTCCGGTGCCGCGGTAGGGCCGCCGCCCGCGCGTCCGGGCTCAGTCGGGCCATGGGTCGGGAGGGCGGGCACCACGTGCCGACCGCTCCTCAGGGGCGTAGCGTCCAGGTATGGCCGGGGCCCGGGTGTGTGCGGCACTCCCGGACCGCGGCCCGACGGGAGCGGAGGGCATGACCGGTACGGCTGACGCGGCCCCGGACGCCGATGCGCTGGACGCCGTGTTCGCGCAGACAGTGCGCTCGACCGGTGCGTCCATCGCCGCTCTGTACCTGCTCGTACCGGACGGGCAGCTGCTGGGCCTGGACTTGCTCTACGGGGCGCCGCTGGAGTTCGCCGCGCCGTGGTCGAGGGTTCCGCTCGCCGCTCCGGCGCCCGTCGCCGACGCCGTCCGCGAGAACCGCATGGTGTGGGTGAGCGGCCAGGAGGAGATGGCCCGCACCTACCCGCGCACCGCGATCGTGCTGCCCTACCCGCTGGCACTGGCCGCCGCGCCGATCGCCGGGGTGCGCCCGTGGGGCTCCCTGCTGCTGATGTGGCCGGCCACGCGACCGCCGTACATGACCCAACGGGAGCGGGGAAACGTCACCGCCAGTTGCCGACGACTGGCCCGCCTGCTGGAGGAGGCCGCCGAGCGGGGCGCTGCGCCGGGCCCCCGGAAACAGCCGCGCGTCGTCACCACCGGCGCCGGCGACCGCTCCGTGAACCAGGCCACGGCCGCCGCCGACTTCGCCGAGCGCCTGCCCGGCGGGAGCTGCGCCGTGGATCTGGACGGGCGCTTCACCTACGTCAGCGCCGGTGCCTGCGAACTGCTGGGCCGCGACGCGGGCGGACTGCTGGGCACCCGCCCCTGGGAGTCCCTGCGCTGGCTCGACGATCCCTCCGTCGAGGACAGCTACCGGGCCGCGGTGCTCAGCCGCGAGCCCGTGTCGTTCACCGCGTACCGCCCGCCCGACCAGTGGCTGGAATTCCACCTGTATCCGGACGCCAGCGGGATCAGTGCCCGGATCATTCCCAGCGGGGGGCATCCGCCACCCCGACCCGCGCCGCGCCGGTCCACGCGCAGCGCGACGCCCGCCCGCGCCGGCCAGCTGTACCAGCTCACGCATCTGGCCGCCGCGCTGACCGAGGTCGTCGGGGTCCAGGACGTCGTGGATCTGGTCGCCGACCAGATCATGCCCGCCTTCGGCGCCCAGGGCCTGGTGCTGTCCACCGCGAGCGCCGGCCGGCTGATGATCACCGGCCACCGCGGCTACGCGGCCGACACCATCGAGCAACTGGACGGCCTTGCCCTCGACACGTCCTTCACGCCGGCGGGCCAGGTCCTCGCCAGCGGCATCCCGGCCTTCTTCGCGGACGTTGAGGAGATGCGGCGCACCTACCCTGACGCGCCGCTGGTCAGCGGAAAGAAGGCCTGGGCCTTCCTGCCTCTGATCATCTCGGGCAGGCCGGTCGGCGTATGCATCCTGTCCTACGACGGGCCGCACGCCTTCTCGGCCGAGGAACGCGCCGTCATGACCTCGCTCGCCGGGCTCATCGCCCAGGCCTTCGACCGCGCCCGCCTGTACGACACCAAGCACGACCTCGCCCACAGCCTCCAGCAGGCACTGCTCCCGCGCAGCCTGCCCGACATCACCGGGCTGCGGGTGGCCGCCCGCTACCTTCCCGCCACCCGTGGCATGGAGATCGGCGGTGACTTCTACGACGTGCTCCGCCTCGGCGACACCGCCGCGGACGCGGTCATCGGCGACGTCCAGGGCCACAACGCCGCCGCGGCTGCGCTGATGGGCCAGGTGCGTACCGCCGTCCACGCCCACGCGACCCTCGGCACCCCTCCCGACCAGGTCCTGCACCGCACCAACCGGCTGCTCATCGACCTCGCCCCGGAGCTGTTCACGAGCTGCCTCTACGCCCGTCTCGACTTCGCCCGCGGCCAGGCGACCCTCGCCAGCGCCGGCCACCCGCCGCCCCTGTTGCGCCTCCCCGACGGCGACACCCGCCCCGTTCCCCTGGAGCCCGGACCGCTCCTGGGGATCGACCCGGCCGCCGAGTTCGCCGTGACGGAGGTTTCCCTGCCCGAGGGAGCGCTGCTCGCCCTCTACACCGACGGCCTCGTCGAGACACCCGGCGCCGACATCGAGGACGCCATCAACCGGCTCGCCCGCCACCTCGCCGCCTCCGACGACCGCGAACTGGACGCCCTCATCGACAACCTGCTCAGCAAGGCCGACAGCAGCGGGCGGCGCACCGACGACATCGCCCTCCTGGTGCTGCTCCACGACAAGCGCAGCCGCGCCGCCGCGGACGACTTCAACGGCGCCGACTGAGGGAGGGGTGCCGTTCGAGGCCATGTCTATGATCCGCTCATGGACATGCCCGCGCAGGTGCTCGATCTCGGCCGTTTCACCGTCAGGGTGAAAGGGTGGCTCGTCGGCGCGGCGGTAGGGGTCTTCCTGCTCCTGCTCCTGGTGGTGATTCCCGAAGTCTGGCTGCTGCTCGACCGCGCGGAGGTGCTGGGCGCGGCGGCTGACAGTGGTACGCCGTCCGAGTCGGCCGGGGACTCGGTCTACACGAAGCTCTACACGGTGGCATATCTCGGTTCCGTGTCACCGGCGATCACCGGTGTCCTGATGTACCTGCTGTGGCGCGTTCGTCACGAGGTGGAGGAGCGTCTGCCCACCGTCCTCCTCGTCTCGTTGCTCCTGCTGGTGGTCTGTCAGGCGGCGTCCGTGACGGCCGCGTGGGGCGATCAGTACACCGGGGCGGCGATCGGCGAGGAGCTCCAGAGCGCGGGCGTCAGCCTGTGGGGGCGGGACGCCATCGAGCGGGGATGGTACGTGGGGTACGCGGCTCTGGCGGCGGGCGCGGCGGCCTTGTCGTTCGCCTTCTCCCGGCCCCCGCGGCGCCAGACGCGGTGGGTCTGGGGCCTGATGCCGGTCGCGGTGGGTGTTCCCTGGGTCCTGCTCGCGGGCCCGTACCTCTGAACCGTCCCAGGCGGCCACGTCGCCGTCGGCAGTGATCCACGCGACCCGCGCCGGGTGAGCCGTGTCTCACCATGCCGCCGTTGCTATGCAACGAGGTGCATAGGAAGATCGTGCTCATGGCGCTCGAGCACGCGATCCTCGTTTCCCTGCTGGAGAAGCCGGGCTCCGGTTATGAGCTGGCCCGGCGGTTCGAGCGGTCCATCGGCTACTTCTGGACCGCCACCCACCAGCAGATCTACCGCGTGCTCAAGCGCATGGAGAGCGACGGCTGGGTCGACGTGAGGGACGTCCCGCAGTACGGGCGCCCCGACAAGAAGGAGTACTCCGTCGCCCCGCCCGGGCGGGACGCGCTCTCCGCGTGGCTCCATGAGCCGACCGAGCCCGAGAGCGTACGGCACGACCTCGCGGTGAAGGTCCGGGGCGCCGCCTTCGACGACCCGGCCGCCCTGATCAGCGAGGTCGAGCGGCACCGGCAGGCCCACGCCGACCGGCTCGCCCACTACCTCGCGGGCGAGGAGCGCGACTTCGGCGACAACCCGGCGGACGGCGGTCCGCTCGACGCCGAACGCGAGCTCCAGCACGTGGTGCTGCGCGGCGGCATCGCGTACGAGCGGATGATGCTCGCCTGGCTCGACGACGTCCTCGCCACACTCGCCGGCCTCGACGCCGGTCGCTGACCGGCCGGCCGAGGGCCCCCGGACCGGCACCCGCACTCCGACCCACCCCCACCCCCTACCAGCCGAAAGGCGGCACCCATGGCCGACGCGCTGCTCTTCAACCCGCGGACCTACGACCCCGCGCACTTCGACCCGGAGACCCGCAGGCTGCTGCGCGCCACCGTCGACTGGTTCGAGGAGCGGGGCAAGCGCCGGCTGATCGAGGACTACCGCACCCGCGCCTGGCTCGGCGACTTCCTCGCCTTCGCCGCCAAGGAAGGCCTCTTCGCGACCTTCCTCACCCCCGCCTCCGTCGCCGCCGACGGCGAGGCCGACAAGCGCTGGGACACCGCCCGCATAGCCGCCCTCAACGAGATCCTCGGCTTCTACGGCCTCGACTACTGGTACGCCTGGCAGGTCACCATCCTCGGCCTCGGCCCCGTCTGGCAGAGCGAGAACCCCGATGCCCGCGCCCGCGCCGCCGAACTGCTCTCCCAGGGCGAGGTGTTCGCCTTCGGCCTGTCCGAGAAGACCCACGGCGCCGACATCTACTCCACCGACATGCTCCTGGAGCCCGACGGCGACGGCGGCTTCCGCGCCACCGGCTCCAAGTACTACATCGGCAACGGCAACGCGGCCGGCCTCGTCTCCGTCTTCGGCCGCCGCACCGACGTCGAAGGCCCCGACGGCTACGTCTTCTTCGCCGCCGACAGCCGGCACCCGAACTACCACCTGGTCAAGAACGTCGTCGACTCCTCGAAGTACGTCAGCGAGTTCCGCCTCGAGGACTACCCCGTAGCCCCGGCGGACGTCCTGCACACCGGCCGCGCCGCCTTCGACGCCGCCCTCAACACCGTCAACGTCGGCAAGTTCAACCTGTGCACCGCCTCGATCGGCATCTGCGAGCACGCGATGTACGAGGCCGTCACCCACGCGCAGAACCGCATCCTCTACGGCCGCCCCGTCACCGCCTTCCCGCACGTGCGGCGCGAGTTGACCGACGCCTACGTCCGGCTCGTCGGCATGAAGCTGTTCAGTGACCGCGCCGTCGACTACTTCCGCACCGCGGGCCCCGACGACCGCCGCTATCTCCTCTTCAACCCGATGACGAAGATGAAGGTGACGACCGAGGGCGAGAAGGTCATCGACCTGATGTGGGACGTCATCGCCGCCAAGGGCTTCGAGAAGGACAACTACTTCGCGCAGGCGGCCGTCGAGATCCGTGGTCTGCCGAAGCTGGAGGGCACCGTCCACGTCAACCTGGCGCTGATCCTCAAGTTCATGCGCAACCACCTCCTGGACCCGGCCGCCTACGAGCCCGTCCCCACCCGCCTCGACGCGGCCGACGACGACTTCCTCTTCCGGCAGGGTCCGGCCCGCGGCCTCGGCTCGGTGCGCTTCCACGACTGGCGGCCTGCCTTCGACGCCTACGCCCACCTGTCCAACGTCGCCCGCTTCCGCGAACAGGCCGACGCACTGTGCGAGTTCGTCCGCACCGCCGCCCCCGACGAGGAGCAGAGCCGGGACCTCGACCTGCTCCTCGCCGTCGGGCAGCTCTTCGCGCTCGTCGTCCACGGCCAGCTGGTCCTGGAGCAGGCAGCCCTCGCGGGCCTCGACGAGGACGTCCTCGACGAACTCTTCGCCGTCCTCGTCCGGGACTTCTCCGCCCACGCCGTCGAACTGCACGGCAAGGACTCCGCGACCGAGCAGCAGCAGGCCTGGGCACTGGGCGCGGTCCGCCGCCCGGTCGTCGACCCGGCACGCTCGGAGCGCGTCTGGCAGCGCGTGGAGGCTCTGTCGGGGTCGTACGAGATGATGCCCTGAGGCATCGGCCCACGTTCCCGGAGTACGGCGTCCGATGTGCCGTACTCCGGGAATGGTTCTAGCCGTAGGACGTGATCACCACGACCGAGACGAGTGTGCCGGCGGCTGAGCGGCCGAGCCACACCGGCCAGGTGCCGTCGCCCCCGGTGCAGAACGTCACCAGGTCACTTCCGGTGGTCTGGTCGACGGCACGCACGTAGCCGTTGCCGAGGGATTCGCATGCGGTGTGGTCCTCGTAGTGGCGCCTGGCCTTGTCCGACAGCGTCTCCCAGGCCGCGGCGTCCGCGAAGCTGCCGGCCGCACCGTCGGTGCCGAAGCCGTAGGCGTGGCCGTCGAGCAGCAGGCGGGGATCCTCGCCCTCGCTCAGCGCCAACTCCCAGGAGAGAGCGGGCTCGTTCCGGACCACGAGGCGCACGGCGGTTTCCTCGGTGACCGGGAACCGGTCCCCACCGTACTCACCCTCGCCGACGACCACGGCCGCCTCCAGCGGGTACGCGCCGGGGGGAAGGCGCTCGACGAGTTCACGGGGCCTGCGGTCGTGCGGATCCGACACGACCAGGCGCCCTGACGGGATCCGCACCATCGCGATGTGCCGAGGTTCGGCTGTCCGTGTCGCTTCCCACGGCTCCACGGGGAAGGGATTGCCCGGTCGGAAGAGGTCGTTGACCGACAACTCCATTCGCAGGGGCCGCGGCGGGCGCCACAGCGAGGCAGGCTCCACGTCGCGAGGCGTGGCGTCCCCCGGCTCGGGTTCCTCCGACGCCGGGGGCGAGTCGGCCGCCCGGACGCCGAAGTCGGACCGGTCGTGCCACCGCCGCTCCTCCGGCACATCGACCAGGGTATGGAACGAGCCGCCCCTCTCGCCGCGCTCCTCCAGCACCCTCCTCCCGGTGGTACCCGGGAGGAGTTGCACCGTCAGCCGCCAGGCATCCGGCGCCAGGTCCGGCTGCTCCGGTGAGGCGTACCGGCGTTCCGCATACCGCCGCAGGAACATGCGGTCGTCGTCCAGCAACCGCAGGTCGACCTCGTTGGTTCGGCGCCCGCGTTCGTCGTAGGCCCACTGCCCGACGAAACCCTCGCGCCAGGCGACGAGGTGCACCTCCGCGGGGACCGCACGGCCCGGGACCTGGCGCAGCACCACATAGGGGTCCCCGGCTGTGTCCCGTTCCACCGCCTCCGCCCGCGTCAACGGTCGGTACGCGCGCCGGGTTTCGGCGTCCCAGCCCTCGGCGTAGGAAACCGTCACTGTGTGCGTGCTCATGCCCTGCCCCTTCAGTGACCCACGTCGTGGTCGCCGGCTTCGACGAGTCCGCTCTCGTAGGCGAAGATCACGATCTGGATCCGGTCGCGCAGGCCGAGCTTGGCGAGGATGCTCGACACATGCGACTTGACGGTCGCGGCACCGATGAACAGCTCCTCGGCGATCTCCGAGTTGCTCGCACCCCGGGCCACGGCGATGACGACCTCGCGTTCGCGTTCGGTCAGTCGTGGCACGCGGCCCGAAGCCGCGGAGCTGACGACGCGTCGCCCGGCGAACTGGTCGATGAGCCGCCGAGTGATCGAGGGGGCGAGCAGGGCCCCTCCCTCGGCCACGGTGCTCACCGCGACGGCGAGTTGCTCCGGCGGAATGTCCTTGAGGACGAAGGCGCTGGCTCCGACGCGCAACGCCTCGTAGACGTATTCGTCCGGGTCGAAGGTGGTCAGGATCAGTACGCGCACCGGCCAGTCGGCCTCCCGCAGGATCACGGAGGTCGCTTCGAGGCCGTCCATCTCGGGCATGCGGATGTCCATGAGGACCACGTCCGGGCGCTCGCGGCGGGCTGCCTCGATCGCCTCGAGGCCGGTGCCCGCCTCGGCGACGACCTCGATGGCGTCGCTCATCCGCAGGATCATGGTGAAGCCGCGGCGGACCAGCGCCTGGTCGTCGGCGACGACGACGCGGATGGTCACGTGGGCTCCCCTTGGACGGGCAGATAGGCGGTGAGCCGGAACCCGCCGCCGGGGCGCGGCCCCGCGTCGAGGGTGCCGCCGAGCAGGAGGGCCCGCTCCCGCATCCCGACGATGCCGTGGCCGCCCGTGCCCGCGTGGCCGGCGCCGGACACGGACTGGAGGGCGGCGCCCCCGCCGTCGTCGAGGACCACGACGGTGATACCGGGGCCGGTCCGGTCGGGGCGGAGGCGTACTTCGGTGTGCGTGTGCGGTCCGCTGTGCTTGAGGACGTTGGTCAGGGCCTCCTGGACGATGCGGTACACCGAGAGTTCGACGCGGGCCGGGAGGGGGGCGTGGAGGTCGTCGGTGAGCGAGACGTCGAGTCCGGCCTCGCGGACCTGCGCGATGAGCCGGGGCAGATCGGTCAGGCCGGGCTGGGGTCCGAGCCCGTCGCGCTCGGTCTTCGGGCGCAGTACTCCCAGCAGGTGCCGCAGTTCGTCCAGTGCCTGGCGTCCGGCCTCCTCGACCGCGGTCATCGCCTCCAGGGCGCCCTGCGGATCCTCGGCGGCCACCATGCGGGCGGCACCGGCCTGCACGGTCATCATGCTCACCCGGTGCGCCACCACGTCGTGCAGTTCGCGGGCGATGTGGGTGCGCTCCTCGGCGACGATGCGCTGTGCCTCGGCGGCCTGTTCCTGACGGCGCTGGACGGCGCGCTCGGCGCGCAGCCGCAGGCGCCGGCCGATGTACCAGGACCCGCCCATGACCACGTAGCAGAGACTGATCTCCCCCCAGGGGATGGACTGGAGCAGCCCGTCGATCGTGATGGAGACGGTGGCCGCGACGATGCCCAGGGGGCCCCACCGCTTGTCGTCGGTGTGCCGTCCGACGCTGTAGAGGGTGACGAGCACGATGCCGCCGAGAGTGGCGTAGCTGCTGCCCAGCGTGGGGGCCCATGACGCGAGGGCCACGCCCATTGCCACTGTCGGTCTGCGTCGGCGCCAGTAGAGCGCCGCGCCGGCCGCCGAGAAGAGCAGGAGGACCGGCGGGGGGAGGTCAGCGAGCGGGCGGAAGACCAGGCTGTCCGCCGGACCTTCCTCCAGGAACGTCACCGCCAGGAACAGGACGAGGGCGAGGGTGGCGTCCGCGGCTCGCGGCCAACGGACGAAGGGGCCGTGGAACTTGGACGGCACGCTGCGGACCGGCGTCCCGGCAGGCTGTGCCGTGCGGTTCATCGTCGCTCCCTCACAGGGCTTTTGGTGCTCTGACCTCGATCAGCAGGGCGCCACGCGTCGCCATCGTATGCGCGGGCCCGAGACGTCGTCACCCGTCGGCGGGCGGATCCGCCTCTCCGTCTCCAGGGGGAGGCGCCACGTCGTTCTCCCCGCTGCGGGCGGGAGCGCTGAACCCCTCCGGCGGCCGGGGACAGCGGCCGCCCCGGCGCCCACGATGGATGAGCTCACGACTCGTGCCGCCGACGTGCAACGGATTTCGGCGGCGGCTCTCTGACAGGAGCCCACGCAGCCATGAACCGAATCACCCGACGCATCGGCGGGGCGAGCGTCCGCCGGCCGTGGGCCACCATCGCCGCCTGGGGGGTCGCCCTGCTCCTGCTGCTGCCCGTCGCCGCGACGGCCGGCGGTTCGTTCGTCGACGACCTGGTCGCGCCCGGCAGCCAGAGCGAGGAGGCGATGGAGCTGCTCGAAGAGCGCTTCCCGGAGGCGTCCAGGGGGAGCGCCATGGCCGTGTTCGCCGCGCCGGAGGGTCAGCGACTCGACCGTCACCGGCCTGACGTCGACTCGGCGGTCGCACGGATGGCCAAGGTGGAGCAGGTCGCCTCGGTGACCGATCCTTTCCCGGCCGGCACGGTCTCGCCCGACGGGCGGATCGGCTTCGCCGAGATCACCTTCGACGTGCCCGTGATGGACGTCGATCCCGCGAGGATCGAAGCGCTGAGTGAAGCGATCGAACCGCTGCGGCAGGACGGCGTCGTCGCTGAACTGGGCGGCGACGCCGTCTTCATCAACGCCGAGACACCCACCTCCGGGGCGGAGGCGGCCGGTCTGCTGACCGCGCTGATCATCCTGGTGGTCGTGTTCGGCACGCTCGTCGCCGCGCTGGTGCCGATCGCGCTCGCCCTGGTGGCCGTCGCCGCGGGTCTGGGCAGCGTCAGCTTGCTGGCCAACGCCCTGGACGTCTCCACCGCCGCCCCCACCATCGGCGCCATGATCGGCCTGGGCGTCGGCATCGACTACGCCCTGTTCATCGTGGCCCGCTACCGCGAGAACCACGACGCCGGGCAGGACAATCCCACCGCCCTGTCGCACGCCATGGCATCCGCGGGCGCGGCCGTGCTCTTCGCCGGCGGCACGGTCATCCTGGCCATGGCCGCCCTCGCCCTGACCGGCCTGGGCTTCCTCACCTCGATCGGCCTGAGCGCCTCGCTGGTCGTCCTCTTCGCCGTCGCGACCGCGCTCACCCTTCTGCCGGCCCTGCTGTTTCTGCTGGGCGACCGCATCCACAAGCGCCGACGCCTCGGCCGTAAGGGCACCACGAGGGCCGAGGACACCGCATGGTGGCGTTTCGCCCATCGGGTGTCCGGCAGGCCCTGGCCGTACCTGCTCGTCGCCTCGGCAGCGCTCCTGGCGCTGGCGGCGCCCGCGCTGCGGATGGAGACGGGCTTCCCCGACGCGGGCAACGACGCCACCACCACGACCCACCGCCGCGCCTACGACCTGCTGACCGAGGGATTCGGTCCCGGTGTGAACTCCCCGCTCCTGGTCGTCGCCGACCTGCGCGCTCCCGGCGCGGACGCCGAGGACATCCCCGCGCTGGCGCAGCGCATCGCCGCCGACCCCGGCATCGCGAGCGTCGGCGAGCCCCGGACGTCCGCGGCGGGCGACACCGTGGTGCTGCCCACCCTCCCCATCACCGCACCCGCGGACGCCGAGACCTCCGCGACGCTGGAGCGCGTCCGCGACCTCGTCCCGGACAACGTCGCCGTGTCCGGCACGACCGCCATGACGGACGACCTCACGCGGCAACTCAGCGACACCCTGCCGGTGTTCGTCGGCGCGATCCTCCTGTCGTCCTTCCTGCTGCTGATGCTGGTCTTCCGCTCCGTCGTGATACCGCTGAAGGCCGCCGTGGTGAACCTGCTGTCCATCGGCGGGGCGTACGGCGTCGTGGTCGCCGTTTTCCAGTGGGGCTGGCTCGGAGCCCTGTTCAACCTCGACGGGACTTTCCTGATCGCCTCACCCCTGCCGACGATTTTCTTCGCGGTCCTGTTCGGACTCTCCATGGATTACGAGGTGTTCCTGCTGTCGCGGGTGCGCGAGGAGTACGACGCCACGGGAGACAACACCGAGTCGGTGGCGCGCGGCATCGCGGCCACGGGCCGGGTGATCACCTCCGCCGCGCTCATCATGACGGCCGTGTTCCTCAGCTTCGTCGCCAACCCCTCACCCCTGGTCAAGATGATGGGCCTCGGGCTGGCGACGGCGATCGTGCTCGACGCGACGATCGTCCGGATGGTGCTCGTCCCCGCCGTCATGGCGATCATGGCCAACGCCACCTGGTGGCTGCCCGGCTGGCTCGAGCGCAGGCTGCCCCGCGTCAGCGTGGAGACCGTCGACGCGCGGCCCGGCCACGAGCCGGTACTCGCCCGCGTCTCCGGTCGCGGCTGACTGGTCACGTCGACGCCGGAACTGAATTTCGTGAATTCGGTGCCGTAGGTGGTGTGCGGCGGCTGATCCGGGGTACGCGCGAAACTGCCGGTCGCTGGACCGGCTGTCCGGGAGTGCCGAATGGGAGGGGTGTGTGATGGTTTCGACGACCGTGCAGGCTGGTGAGCGGACCACGGACGTCTTGGAGGGTGTGGAGGCGTCGCAGGTGGCACCCCGGGACGCGCGCGAGCTGTCGAGGCTGTTCTTCGACCGACTGGCGGTGCTGGAGGAGGGGACGGAGGAGTTCCAGCACGCCCGGAACACACTGATCGAGATGAACATGTCCCTGGTCCGCTACGCGGCGGGCCGGTTCCGCAGCCGTGGGCCGCAGGAGATGGAGGACATCGTCCAGGTCGGCATGATCGGCCTGATCAAGGCGATCGACCGGTTCGAGATCTCCCGTGAGGTCGAGTTCACCTCCTTCGCTGTGCCCTACATCGTGGGTGAGATCAAGCGGTTCTTCCGTGACACGTCGTGGGCGGTGCATGTGCCGCGGCGGCTGCAGGAGGCGCGGGTGGAGCTGGCCCGCGCGACCGACGAACTGCGCAGCCGGCTGGGCCGTACCCCCACCACCAGGGAGCTGTCGGAGCTGATGAGCCTGCCCGAGGAGGAGATCGTCGAGGCTCGGCTGGCGTCCAACGCCTACACCTCCGCCTCCCTGGACGCCACCATCGGCAACAGCGAGGACGGCGAGACGGCGCTGCAGGACTTCATCGGGGCCGAGGACACCGCCCTCGGCCTGGTCGAGGACCTGCACGCGCTCGCGCCGATGATCGCCGAACTCGACGAACGCGACCGCAAGATCCTCCACTGGCGTTTCGTGGACGAACTGACACAGGCTCAGATCGCCGAGCGTCTGGGCATCTCCCAGATGCACGTGTCGCGTCTCCTCACGCGCCTGCTGAAGCGCCTGCGCGAAGGCATGCTGAGCACCCGCTGACCCCTCACCGCCGCCGGGGCCCCCACGGCGCGCGTACGCCCACCGTCCGCGATCAACGCGGCCGGTGGGCGTTTCGTTGCCCGTGGCTCGCGTGCGGCGCATGGTGTGCGGTGGTCATCAGGCCCGACGACGCACGACCAGGCTCTCCACCCCGTACGACAACTCGTCCACCGAGTCGTCGGGCCGCGGATGGTAACGGCCGGCGCAAACGGACAGGTTGACGATGAGGGAAGCGTGCCAGCCGGACCCGACGCCGCGGCCGTCGGCGAAGACCTCCTTACCGTTCAGCAGCCAGATGACACTCCTCCTGCCGAACGTCACGCTCAGACTGATCACGCCGCCGGGGGAGACGGCGCCGTCCCGGACGTAACTGCTGCTGCGACGCACGTGGTTGGTGAACTCCAGCAGGTCCGGGTTGTCGGGGTGGTACTCGAAGACATCAACCTCGTTGCCGCCGTCGCGCCACGTCCAGATCGCCGGCCAGGCACCCACCTCGACCGGCAACCGCACTCTGGTATCCAGCCGGTCGCCAGTGCGCACCATGAATCCCTCCTCACTCTCCTCGGTCGTGAGCAGGCCGGCGTCCCACAGCCCGTCGGGCCGACGAGTGGCGCGGAAGGCGCCGTCCCGGCAGTAAGCGGGATCCTGGGTGAGATGGTCGAGCTTGTCGTCGCCCGGGTTGGTGGGGCCCCCGTCCGGATAGGCCCAGGAGCGCCCGGCGACCCACTGCAGTTCGGAAGCGAAATCCGCGACGAACACGACATCACTCACGCCCAGGCTCCCTCTTGCCGATCGTTGCGCACCCGCTGACGGGGTGATCCCCGGAGCGGTGCGCGTCATGCCGAGTCCTGGGAGGCCGGCCCGCCTTTTCACGCGAACGGGTCATGCCTGCGGGCCTGTACGACGAGGTCCCGAACGCTGACGATCAACGGACGTAGGCAGCCGGACCGAACGACACAGATCGCCGTGAGCCAAAATCTCACTTGACGGAGCTTGGGTCCGCTCACCTTCCAGGCCCCTGCG
The DNA here is from genome assembly GCF_053587635.1 of Streptomyces sp. NPDC003635. Lineage (NCBI taxonomy): Bacteria > Bacillati > Actinomycetota > Actinomycetes > Kitasatosporales > Streptomycetaceae > Streptomyces > Streptomyces sp. NPDC003635. The sequence goes on from NZ_JBSFOK010000022.1 coordinate 57,165, forward strand.
AGCCCGGTTGCGGACGGACGGGTCCGGCAGAACTGGTCCTGGATCCGGAGGCATTCATGGCCGAAGCGGCCCAGTCCGCACGGCCGGCCGAGCAGCCCGACATCGACGGGGCGATCCTTGGATCCGGGCTCGCCGGGACTGCTCTGGCGGCAGTCCCGGCACGCGGCGGCGCGAGGCCGGCACGTGCCGCCCCGAGGGGGTCACGGGGTCACGAGGTCACGCGGAGGATCAGGTCGTAGTCGGGGCCGCTGCGGCCGTTGGTGAGCACCCACAGCGAGCCGTCCGGGGCCTCCGTCACGAGCCGCAGCCGGCCGTACTGACCGGTCAGCAGTTGCTCGGGCTGTGAGCCGTCGGTGGCGATCCGGTACAGCCGCTCCCCACGCAGACAGGCGACCCAGATCCGGCCGTCATGGAACGTCATCCCACTGGGCGAGGCGTCCTCGGGCTTCCAGGTCGCTATCGGGTCCGTGAAGTCGGGCCCCCCACCGGAGCCTTCCACCTCGGGCCAGCCGTAGTTCGCGCCGGGCTCGACCCGGTTCAGCTCGTCGAGGTTGTGGTGGCCGAACTCGGAGGCGTAGAGCCTGCCCTTGTCGTCCCAGGCGAGCCCCTGCGGGTCGCGCCATCCCCAGCTGTACACGGGTGAGCCCTTGATCGGGTTCCCCGGGGCGGGCTCGCCCTCCGGCGTGACGCGCAGGATCTTGCCACCCAGGTCGTCGCGGTCCTGCGCCTTGGAACGGACGTCTGCTTCCCCGGTGGTCACATACAGCATCCCGTCCGGGCCGAACCTGATCCGCCCGCCGTTGTGGATCTCGCCGCTGGGGATGCCGGTGAGGATCGGCTCGGGCGGAGCCGACGAGTCCAGCCGCAGCCGGCTCACCCGGCTGTCCCTGGCGGTGGTGTAGTAGACGTACACCCAGCGGTCCTGTTCGTAGGAGGGGGAGACCGCGACCCCCTGCAGTCCGGCCTGGCGGGCCGGCTCCGCGAGGTCCTCGATCGTCCGGACCTCGGAGAGCTTTCCGTCCGGGGCGACCTTCCGCAGGCGGCCGCTCTCCCGCTCGGTGACCAGCGCTGACCCGTCGGGAAGGAACGCCAGGTCGAAGGGAAGCCGCAGCCCCTTCGCGACCGGCTCCACGGACGCCGGGTTCGCCTCCGGCGCGTCGTGGACGGTCGGTCGGGCCCACCAGCCGAAGTAGGAACCGTAGGAGTAGATCCCCATGGCCGCGCCCGCCACCAGCAGACCGGCCAAGCCAAGTACGCGTACTCGTCGCCGTCGCACGCGGTGATCCTAGGAATCGCGTCGACGGGGCTTCCACTGCGCAACGGTGACCGTTGCCTGAAGAGTTGACTGTCAGGACAGTGCGGGGACGGGAACCGCGCCAGGCTGCTGGAACGACCTGCCGCCGACCGGCTTCGAGGCCCGTGGCCGGATGCGGGGGAGTGCCACGTGCAACCGGGTCCGACCGCGGCTCAGGTTCCAATGTGCCCGGCTGAGAGCGGAGTTGACGGTCGTCGTCCTTGTTCAAGGCGCGCCGGCAGCTGGCCCGCGGGGCTGTTGCTTGGCGCGGGTGTCACAGGCTTGACGGCGGCCTTGGTGCCCCTGGGGCGGCCGGCAGGGGCCATGACTCGGCGCAGCGTCGGCACGTGAACCGGGGCTCAGCCGCTGCGGCGCGCGGCCCAGACGGTTCGGTCCGTGCGTACGGCGAGATCGTCGCGGCGCAGGATGCTGCCGGGGCCGTCGAGGTCGAGCAGCCGGTCGAGCGCGGCAAGGTCCTGCGGTGCGAGGGTGCCGGCCACGCTGTGGCGCACGCGCTGGAGGACGCCGAGAGCGTAGACGCCGATGTCCGGCTGGTCGGAGCCGTCGATGTGCACGGTGATCGTGCGTTCGCCCTCTACGGTGAACCCGGCTTCGGTCAGCTTCGGGCCCCAGTCGGCGCCGCGGTGCGGTACGTGTGCGCTGTGGAGGTGGTCCGCCGCCTCGTGACAGCGCTCCTCCAAGCCCGGGCGCTCCTCGGGAGCGGTTTCCGGCAGGAAGCGGGGTTGGCCGGACAGTTCCACCACGGCGAGGAGTCCGGTGGGGGAGAGGAGACGGTGGACGGCGCGCAGGGCGCTGTCCGGGCGAGCCATGTGGTGCATCGCGGCCGACGCCCACACCAGGTCCGGGGTGCCGAGATCGGGCCAGTCGTCGGCGTCGAGGTCGGCCTGCACGGTCCGTACGCGTGCTTCCACGCCGCGGGCGACTGCTTTGTCCCGCAGGCGCTTGAGGTGCGCGGCCGAGGCGTCGACAGCCGTGACGTGTGCCTGGGGGAAGCGGTCGAGGAGGGCGAAGGTGCCCGCTCCTGTCCCGCAGCCCAGGTCCACGATCTTGCTGGGGGGTGAGGCGAGGGGCAGCCACTGGATGATGGCGGCGGTGTGGTCGGCGAGGACGTGCGCGTCCAGGTCGAGGATCTCCGCAAGGCCGTCGGCATCGGCGGGGGGCCCGGTCTGTGCTCCGTGGTGGGAATGGTCGGCGAGGTGTTGGTGCGGGTGCGTGTGGTTCATGCGGTTCACGCTAGGGCGCCCATGCTCCTACGGCACACTGCATCCCAGTTTTGGCAAGAAGGTGGCCTCTACCGGTGCCCGGTGCGCAAGCCGCCCTCGTGCCCTGCGCGCAACCCCGCCCGCCCTGGGCGGCTCGTGCCGGGCGTGAGTTCCCGCTCCGGCTGCGAGCCCGCCCCCCGCCGGGCGTGATCAGATGCCCTCCGCGTCGCTGTCCCGCCCGACCTGGCCGGAGCGCTCGTGGCCGCGTCGGGCGTCGCGGTCGAAGATACCCAGGATCTCGCAGGGTCCGCCCTCCGCGCCGATCGCGTGGGGCAGCATCGTGGGAAACTCGGCGGCCTGGTTGGTCTCCACGCGGAAACGCCGGTGCCCCAGCATGAGGACCGCGGTGCCGGACAGGACGACCAGCCATTCACGGCCGGGATGGGCGCGCATGCGCGCGGGGTTGTCCGGCGGCGGTGCGGTCATCCGCTGACGCATGACGGTCATGCCGGGGTCGCCCTTCATGGCCCAGCGCATCAACCCGTGGGCGCTGTCGATCATCGGGCTGGTGACCACATCGTCGGAGGCGGTCTCCACGAGCTGGTCCAGGGTGGTGTCCAGGGCGCGGGCGAGGCCGACGAGTTGGTCCAGGGCCAGCCGCCGCTGGCCGTTCTCGATGCGGCTCAGCGTGGACTGGCTCATGTTCGCGCGGCCGGCCAGTTCCCCCAGCGACCAGCCCTGGGCCACCCGTAGGGCGCGGACGCGCTTGCGTACGAGACTCTCCAGCTCCCCATCGTCTTGCGTCATGAGCAACAGCCTATGCCCCCAATGCAAGCCGACCGCTCTCGGAACTCGACTTTCCTGTACCACAAGTAACATGATCCACTTCTTTCGCGGGTGCACCTCCCGCGAGTGCCTCTCGCGGTCACTTCTGCGTCCGTCCTCTCTCCTGCCCCCTTCTGTCAGTGATTCCGAGGATCCCGATGCCCTCTCAAGGCGATGCCCTCCAGCAAGCCCATGCCGACTACGAGCACCACCTGCGCACCTGCCGGCAGTGCTACGTCGACACCGTGCCGTGTGCGGTCGCCAAGCACTTGCTGCGCGTGTACAACAACGCCCGCCGAGGTGCGGGTGGGCAGCAGGGCCCGAGGAGTCGCTGATCGACTGCGACGAACGTTCACGTCCATGTACGGCCTCGATGCTTGAGTCGCTGTAACGCATTCCACGCCGCTGACTCGGTGGCCTGCAGTGATGTGCCGGAAGGTGGTGGGGTCGGGGCTCCTTGAGCCTCCGCCCACTCCAGCGCTCCGCCGGGCTGACTGTTCGTCAATGTGAATCAGATTCTGCCGCTGGTCTTGTCAGCCCTGCGGGCGCGCCCTATCGTCTGCGGCCAGAAAGCGCTTTCCCGTCGCCTTCCGATGCGCTGGGAACGCGCGGAGGAGCCAACCGTCGCGAGGGCCGCCGCGACGTGTGCACGAGCCGCTGATGACCTGTATGGGGGGGGCAACTCAGGTGCCCTCATGCCCTGTGGTCGGCCTCTCGTGAGGGACCGTCCCGGGGGCTTGGCGCGCCACGCCCGGGCGACCCCCGCGAACCCAGGCGTATCCCTGTCCGGCGGCCCACGGACAGCCGCAATGCGCACCAGGAGAACCGCGCACCAGGAGAACCACGCACCAGAGGAACCACTCACACGAACCACGGCGAACTCAGGAGACGGCAATGAGAAGACCTGTCGCACTGCGGCTCTCCGCCGCGTCGGTCGCAACCGCCCTGGCGGTCGCTGGCGGTGTGGCCCTGTCGATGCCCGAGGCATCGGCGGCGACCGGCGGCGTCACCGGCTACGCGACCCAGAACGGCGGTACCACCGGCGGGGCCGGCGGGCAGACCGTCCGCGCCACCACGGGCACCCAGATCCACGCGGCCCTGTGCGCCCGGGCCAGCAGCAGCACGCCGATCACCATCCAGGTCGAGGGAACCATCAACCACGGCAACACCGCCAAGGTGTCGGGCACGAGCTGCAACACGGCCGACGGCGTGATCGAGCTCAAGCAGATCAGCAACGTCACCCTGGTCGGCGTCGGCAGCGGCGCCGTCTTCGATCAACTGGGCATCCACATCCGGGAGTCCAGCAACATCATCATCCAGAACGTGACCGTCCGGAACGTGAAGAAGTCGGGCTCACCCACGTCCAACGGCGGCGACGCGATCGGCATGGAGAGCGACGTCCGCAACGTGTGGGTGGATCACGCGACCCTGGAGGCGTCCGGCGGGGAGTCCGAGGGCTACGACGGCCTCTTCGACATGAAGGACAACACGCAGTACGTGACGCTCTCGTACAGCGTTCTGCGCAACTCCGGCCGCGGCGGCCTGATCGGCTCCAGCGAGAGCGATCTCTCCAACGGTTACGTCACCTTCCATCACAACCGGTACGAGAACATCGACTCCCGCGCACCCCTGCTGCGCGGTGGCACCGCCCACATGTACAACAACCACTACCTGAGCCTGAACGAGTCCGGCATCAACTCCCGTGCCGGTGCCAAGGCCAAGGTGGACAACAACTACTTCGAGGACTCCAAGGACGTCCTCGGCACCTTCTACACCGACGCACGCGGCTACTGGCAGGTCAGCGGCAACGTCTTCGACAACGTCACCTGGTCCGGCGCCGGGACGGACAACTACCCGGCGGGCCCGAACCCGCAGTCCAACACCACGGTCAGCATCCCCTACCCGTACGCGCTGGACGCCGCCACATGCGTCCCCGACGTGGTGCGCCGCACGGCGGGCGCCGGCACCGGTCTGCAGGTCTCGGACGGCAACTGCACACCGCAGACCCCCACGCCGACGCCGACCACGACGCCTACGCCCACCCCCACACCGACTCCCACCCCCACGCCGACTCCGACCCAGCCCTCCGGCACGAACCTCAGCATCGGTGCCGGCTCCGACGGCTCCAGCAAGGCCGACGGCACCAGCTACGGCAACGTCCGCGACGGCAGCATGAGCACGTACTGGTCGTCGGCCGGCTCCACCGGTTCCATCTCCGTCAAGTGGGGTTCCGCCACCGCGGTGTCCAAAATCAACATCCGTGAGGCCTCCGGATCCAGCGGAGTCATCGGCTCCTGGCGGGTCCTCAACGCCGATACCGGAGCAGTGCTGACCTCCGGCAGCGGCGCGGGTGTCATCACCTTCCCGCAGACCTCACTCAGCAAGATCACCTTCGAGATCACCGGCGCCACCGGCACCCCGAAGGTGGCCGAGTTCGAGACCTACGCCTCCTGAGGTGCTTCCCGGCCCGTCACAGCCCCGACCGCGCGTGCGCGAACGCTCCGGTCCGTTCGTCCGTACGCGCGGAAGGGGCCAGGGGTGACGGACGCACGGCTGGACATCGAATGGCTCCGTAGGTGGTGCGAGCAGACGCGAGTGGAACTGTCAGACTTCATGGGGTCGTTCGAGGAACGGCACGGCTACCCGCCGGGGGTCAACGCGGTGGCGCCCGCGACGGACGAGAGCCACAAGGCCACGGACGCGCTGGTGGAACTGACGCCGATCCCGTCGGATCCGACCACGCTGTACTGGGTGGTCGAAGAGATCTCCCTGCCTGACGTCCACTTCGGCCACTTCGTCCATCCCGCCGCAACAACCGCAAGTCACGTCCGTGAGTACGGGTGGATCCGGATCGACGGGGAAGAGCCCGCCCTGGTCTTCGCCGGCGACGGTGGCGGCCACCTGTTCGCGCTGGCAGGATCCGGCCGGGTCTGGCGGTCCACCACCGCCTCTTGGGAGCCTACGCGGGCTCCCGTCCGCTCCCCAGGCGGCTCAGTGTCCGCATGGCCTCGTGCTCGAGGCGGGAGAGATCGTCGAGCATGGTGCCTGCCTGCGCGAGGTACTGCGCATCGGCTGTCTCACCCGCCTTCGTGATCAGTGCCGCTGTTTCCGTCCACAGCGCGGCGGCCTCGGAGTACAGCCGGTGGCCCGTGCGGAGGTGGCTGCTGTCGAGGAGTTGGGCGCACTCGGCGAGGAAGTCGCGGTAGAGGTTGCGGAACAGGGCGCCGCCGGTGCCCGCCTTCTCCATCAGGAGGGCAGCCTGCGGCAGGTCACGCTGCGGATGGTCCGTCCGCCGCAACCAGGTGCGTACGAGCTTGCCTGCCTTCTCGATGCCGCGGTAACCGAGGTTGGCGATGGGCGGGTTGAGGAACGCGTCGGCGCAGGCCGTGATGGCGGGGACGATCTGGTCCTGGGGGGAGGACAGGTCGTTCGGCACGGAGAGGGAGAAGGACCGGTGCTTGGCGGTCATCGGGCCGCGCGCTGCCCTGGACTCGGCGAGGCTGGTCAGGCTGGTGCTGACGGCTCCCCCTTGCTGGTCGGTGTCCACCAGGTAGGCGTAGTGGTCGTCGTAGCCGTACATGGCGACGACGTGACCGCCGAAATGGACCTTCGACCCGAAGTAGTCCAAGTGGTAGCTGTCGAGCTGCAGTCCGACGGGTTGGCCTGCGTCGATGAGGGCCGTCACGTTCGTCCATGCCTTGCGGGGGGAGGTGGTCTCCTGGACCAGGAGATCGAGCCCGAGCCTGGTGGCCAGGTTGGTGGTGAGGTCGAATGGCTTGACTCGCCCACCGAGAAAGGGAAAGGGCATGCTCTTGCTGTCCCAGTAGACGAAGGACAGGCCGGAGCCGAGGCCGAAGAGCATCGGCTCGGACAGATCGAGTCCTTGATGCCGCAACAGCACGCCCAGAGCGGTCGTCTCACAGTGCTGCGTGCCGCGTGCGTCGATGCCCCTTACCGTGGTCATGCTGTCCTTTCCTGTGTGAGCGCCCCCAGATGGGAGAGAGCGATGCGTCGGCGCGTGGGGTCGACGTCGACGATCCTCACGACCAGGGAGTCGCCGACCCGGACGACGTCGTCGGGGAGGGCCGGGGGCTCCTCGCACAGTTCGGTGGTGGGTACGAGTCCTTGGAAGCCGTCGTGGCGGTCCTCGATGCGGACGCGGACCCCGAACGGCTCGAGTGCGGTCACGACGCCAGTCACGGTTTCGCCGATCCGCTGTACGAGCCCTGGCAGCGGGTCAGGCTGCAATGTCCTCAACGACAGCGCCACCCGGTCTCGCGTCATGTCGATGTCGAGGACCTCGGCAGAGATCTCCTCTCCGACGGTGACGACGTCGCTCGGGTGGTCGACTGGCCGCCAGGACAACTCCGGGAAGCTGATACTCGCGGTGCAGCCCCCGATGTCCACGAAGGTGACGCCGGAGTGGGCGACCTCCGTGACCGTGCCGGTGACGATCCGACCGCGGCGGAGAGTCCTGAGGAAGGACCAGTTCCGGTCGCTGGGGGTCTGCTCGGTCCGCCATCTCGCTCGCAGAACGCCGTCATCGTCGGGCAGCACAGCCGTGAACAAGGGGTGACGCGATTCCACGTCCAGGGGCAGGGCGGCAGCGGCCCGGGCACCCCCGAGGTGGGCGGTCAGTGCGGGGTACTCGGTCTCGTCGACGATGGTGCTGGTGATCGCCCCGTTCTCGTTCTCCCATACGACTTCCATCACGCCCTCGTCGGGGAGCGCGGCCAGAACGGTCGCGACGTCGGTGAACAGGTCCGGCCAGACAACCAGCTTGGCGCGCGGGGTGAGCCCGGCGCGTACGGCGTCGAGAGTGTCCTCGGTGAGGCGGTGCCAGCGGGAGGCGTTCTCGACGTACTCCTCCTCCAGGACGGCTGCCTCCCGCGTCGCGACCGACCAGCGCAGACGGTCCCAGAAGTCCTCGTCGGCGGGGCGCTGTTCGCCGGGCTCGTCGTCGAGGTCCGGCTCGTAGGGTGAAGCTGGCAATCGTTCAGGGAACAGCCCGAGTTCCAGCGTCTGTGCCACGGCACTCTCGCAGGGTTTGTCGCTGCGGACGTAGACGTACTGGTCCCACCCGACGTGCACGGCGAAGGCGTCCTCGGATTCCAGACGGCACCAGGCGCCGTTGTCGCGGAGCATGGCCCGCACCAGCTCCAGTCCGACGCCGAGGGAAACCTCCGCGCCGTCGTGGAAGCCGCTGAGATCGGCTGGGAAGAGGCCGGCCAGTCCGTGGCCTTCGACGGCCGGTTCCAGGCCGAAGTGGACGTAAGCGCCGATCTGTGGCTCGCGAAGGGTGAGCCGGTCGACGCCGGAAGCCGCGGCGAAGGCGGCGACGGCCTGCAAGTATGCGGACTCCACTGCCCCGTGGTCGCTGGTCGGCTCCTCACCGCCGGTGTAGTAGCCGTGCTCGTCGCGATCGGCTGGATCGTACTTGGTGACCTGGTAGACGAAAGGCGGCACGCGACTCCCTGTGATGATTGGTGATGCACGCCAGATCGTCCCATTCCTCGGTCGCCCGGCCCGCCCGGCCCGTCTTTGTGCAGGGCGCGGCCCGTGTCATCGATCCACAGGAAGAGGCTCCTCCCTCTACATGTGCTGAAGTCATCGAACGTTCACGCGTCGGAGCGTGCTCACTGTGGCCATGTTCCTGCCAAAGCGGTGGGATGTGGGTATGGGAGACCACAGACACCACCACAGTCATGATCCTCACCACGGACGTCACGACGACCTCCCCCAGGGCAGCGGCTACGCGGTCGGCGAGGGCGGCCCCAGTCGGCGCTCGGTTCTCGGTGCCGCGGCAGGCAGCATGCTGTTCATGGCCGCGGCGCCCGGGACCGCACAGGCCGCCACCACCGCCACCGCGGCGGCGAACGGAATCGCCGCCCTCGCGGCCGGAGGCGCCTCACGCACCTCGCTCATCACCTCGGGGACCACCCTGGTCCACGCCGACCTGCACAACCACACCACCATGTCGGACGGCGACGGCGACCCCGCCCTCGCCTTCGCCTCGATGCGCAGCGCCGGCCTCGACGTCGCCGCACTCACCGACCACAGCGGCGTGTTCACCATCGGCGGCCTCAGCTCCTCCGAATGGAAGCGCACCGGCGAACTGGCCAATGCAGCCAACGTCCCCGGTGTCTACACCGCCATCCGCGGCTTCGAATGGACCCACGCGATCCTCGGCCACTCCAATGTGTGGTTCTCCGACAGCTACGTCGACATGTCACTCGCGCCCAGTATGAGCGCCTACTTCAACTGGCTCGACGACAAGGACGCCGTCGCCGGCTTCAATCACCCGGGCCGGGAGAGCGGTCGCTTCAACAACTTCGCCTACAACTCCGCCGTCCGTGAGCGCATGGTCAGCCTGGAGATGTTCAACCGGGGTGACGACTACCTCTTCGAGGGGTGGTCCTCCGGTGCGTCCTCCCCGCTCGTCGCCTGTCTGAACGCCGGCTGGCGCACCGGCCTGACCGGCGTCACCGACGAGCACGGCACCGACTGGGGCTTTCCCGAGGGCAAGGGCCGTAGCGGGCTGTGGGTCACCGAGAACACCCGAGCCGGGGTCCTGGCCGCCATGCGCGCCCGGCGGTTCTTCGCCACCCGCGTCTCCGGACTGCGCCTGGACGCCATCGCCAACGGCATACGCATGGGCGGCGACATGCCGCTGACCGCCGGCGACGTCAAGTTCGCCGTCGACCTCGACCGGGGCGCCGACTGGATCGGCAAGACCCTGAACATCCAGGTGCTGCGCCCCGGGACCAGCGCCCCCACCGTCGTCGACGTCATCCCCACCACCGCCGGCCGGGTCACCGAGTTCACGGTCCCGATGAGCTCGGCCGACGGCGACTGGGTCGTCCTGCGCGTCTCCGACCCCACCCGGACCAACGCCTCACCGGGCCCCGCCGGCCACCCCTGCAACGACTGGGGCGTGGCCTACAGCAGCCCGTGGTGGCTCAAAGGCTGACACCCCGAAGGGGCGAGCGTACCCACCGCGCTCGCCCCCGGACACCCGTGTCGACCCCTGTCACGCGGACGGGTGCTTCTGCAGGCGCCGTGCGCCAGGATTTCCGTGACCCGGCGACGTCGGCGCAGTGCCACAGTGCATGCTGGGGGCGGTGTTGCATGCCGTCGGCGGCCAGGCCGGCCATGCAAGGGGGAACGAACCGCGGGGGGCGGAACGTATGAAGCACACGTGGCTGAGACTTCGGTGCGCTGTGGGAGTTGTCGTGTCGGCGGTCGTGCTGACATCGGGGTGTACGGAGGACAAGTCCGGCAGGGAATCGGGCGACGGGGCAGCCGGCAAGCCCGCCGGCACACAGGCGAGCGGCGCCGAGGACGACCCGGCACCCGCTCCCACGCCGACCGTGGAGGCCGACCCGGCCAGGACGCCGCAGACGCGGCAGGCGGCCACGAAGCTGATCCGCCAGGTGATCGCCGGACCGGAACTGTTCGACTCCGAGACGAGACGAGACTCGCCCTACGAGAGCGACCCGAAGACCTGGTCGGTGCTCGGCGACGGCTGCGTGTGGCAGCGTGAACCGCTGCCCGAGCGCGTACTGGCCACCCTCACCCGGCACTTCGTCCTCCCCGCCGCCCAAGGCAAGGGCGCGGTACGGATGTCCGTGACCGTCACCGTGCATCCGGAGACCGCCGACGCGGCGTGGGAGCAGGCCGGAATGCTGGAAGAGGCGCTGAGCTGCTCCGAACAGACCCTGAGCGAGGGCAGGAAGCTGTCCGGGCTGTTCTCCAACGCCTCCGTGTGGGGAGAAGCCGGCAACAACTACGCGGAGGACTCCCTGTTCGAGATGGGCAGTTGCTCCGGTCCCACCGACGGCGGGCCCTACCCGTACCAGTATCAGCAGGCCACGTTCGGCCCTGTCGTGGTGTCGATGTCGGCCTGCGCGGGGGAGGGCTGGGACGCACGAGGGCTCCTGGAGGAGGTCAACGGCCCGGTGCCGCGGATGCTGCTGCGGGCGGAGGCGAAGATCGGACGGCCGGTCGACGGGACGGGCTCCAAGGCCGATCCGGCCGCGCACACCGTTCCGGGACCGGCCGGGGACACCCCCGCCGCAGCCGCGACGGAGGGCATGTGATGGAGCGACTGCTTCCCTCGGACCCCTCGCACCTGGGCGGAAACCGGCTGCTCGGGCGGCTCGGAGCGGGCGGGATGGGCGTGGTGTACCTGGCTCGTACTCCGGCCGGAGAGCTGGCCGCGCTCAAGGTGATCCAGCCGGAGTACGCCGAACAGCCCGAGTTCCGGGCCCGGTTCGCGCGCGAGGTGGCCGCCGCGCGTGGGGTGCAGGGTCCCTGGGTGGCCCGCGTCCTGGCCGCCGACCCGGACGCCCCGGCCCCCTGGCTGGCATCGGCCTTCGTCCCCGGACCCTCGCTCGCCGAAGCGGTGGCCATCTGCGGCGCCCTCCCGCCCGGCGCGGTGCGGATCCTGGGCGCCGTGCTGGCCCGGGCACTGCACGCGGTGCACGGCGCGGGTCTGGTGCACCGGGACGTCAAGCCCGGCAACGTCCTGCTCGCCCTGGACGGCCCGCGGCTGATCGACTTCGGTATCGCGCGGTCTCTGGGCGAGCCGACCGCGCTGACGGCGACCGGTCTGGTGGTCGGCTCCCCGGGTTTCCTGTCGCCCGAGCAGGCGCGCGGACAGCTGGTCACTCCCGCGAGTGACGTCTTCTCCCTCGGCTGCGTCCTCGCCTACGCCGCCACCGGACGGCCGCCGTTCGGTGTGGGCGACAGTGGCGCCCTGCTCTACCGTGCCGTCCACGACGCTCCGGATCTCCAGGGCGTCACCGACGGCTCGTTGCGCGCCTTCCTGGAGAGCTGCCTGGCCAAGGACCCCGGCGCCCGGCCCTCGGCCGGCGAGGCCGATACCGCGCTGGCGCCCGGCGGAGTGGGTTCGGACATCCACTGGCTCCCGGACGCCGTGGTCCGGATGATCGCCGATCGTGCGGCCGGCCTGCTGTCGCTGCCGGGAGTGCAGGCCACGATGGCCGACGCACCCCACCCGGCTCCCACGGCCGGTGCCGCCGGGCCGTCGGCACCCAGCCGTCGGCGAGTGCTGTCCTTCGCGGCAGGCGGCGCCCTGCTCGCGGCGGGCGCCGGCACGGGTGCGTGGGCGTTGCTGCGCGACGACGCGTCGGCCGGCGGACGGCTGAGCGCCGAACGGCAGTGGCTGCTGGGCGTCCAGGCCGATCTGTCGGGCCCGGCGAGGACGGCCGGACGCGAACAGGAACGGGCGGCCCGGCTGGCGGTGGCCGAGCACAACGCCCGTAAGGACCGGCCCTTCGAACTGCACCTGCGGGTCGAGGACGACGGCGGTGACCTGAAGCGGGCCCGTGCCGCGGCGCGACGGTTGTGCGAGGACCGGGACGTGTTCGCCGTGTTCGGCCCGACCGGCGCGCCCACGGCACCGGTGGTGGACCTCTACGAGAACGCCGGGCTGCCGTTGATGACCGTGTCCGAGCTGTCCATCGGCGCCATGTCGACGGCGTTGACACGCAGTCCCCAGCGCTACTTCAGGGCCGCGCCCCTGAACAGCTACACCGCGTTCGGTGTGGTGCTGGCCCTGGTGCAACAGCGGGCGGGACACCTGGGCATGGTCATCGACCGGGCGGGCAGGATCAGCGGCTGGGAACCGGCCCAGATGATGCACGAGCCCGCGGGCATCGCCGACCTGTACGTCACGCACAGGGTGGTCCCCGCCTCCATTGCCGACGGCACACCGGTCGTCCAGAACCTGCTGGCCCGCGGCGCCGACAGCGTCTATTACTCGGGAACCCCGGAACGAGGCGCCGAGATCGCCAGGTTCCTGCGGACGCGGCGGTTCACCGGACCACGCTTCCTCGACCCCTGTTCGGCGGGGGAGGCGTTCCTGGCTGCGGCCGGCGAAGCGGCGGAGGGCTGGCAGGCCGTCCTGTCCTGCTCCGATCCGGCCGCCTCCGCGGGCCGTACCTTCACCGCCGCCTACGAGCGCCGCCACCGGACCCGGCCAGGTCCCTGGGCGGTGGAGACCTACGACGCGGTCCGGCTCGTCATCGACCGGCTCACCGCCCTCGCCGGATCCGGCGCCGGGCGCCCTTCACGGGACGCCCTCACCGCCGCCCTGGGCAAGGCGACGTACCAGGGCATCGCCGGAACCTATTCCTTCAACGAGCGCGGCTGGCTGAACGCCGAGAACGTGTACCTGTACCGCGTGCGCGACGGCCGCTTCCGGTACTCGCGGTCGCTGACGGTCGACGGAGTCTGAGGCCCCGGCATGCAGGCGCTCCGAGTGGACGACCCCGTCGAGATCGGCGGGCACACCCTGCTGGCCCGCCTCGGCGCGGGCGGAATGGGGGTCGTGTACCTGGCCCGGACCGGCACCGGCGAACTGGTGGCCCTGAAGGTCATTCGCGGGGAACACGCGGCCGACCCGGCCTTCCGGGCCCGCTTCCGCCGCGAGGCCGCCCTCGCCGGACAGCTCACCGGCCGCTGTACGGTCCCGGTGCGGGCCGCCGACGCCGAGGCCAGAGAACCCTGGCTGACCACGGACTTCGTGGCCGGCCCGGCGCTCGCGGAGGCGGTGACGGTGTGCGGGCCGCTGCCCCCGGCGTCTGTCCTCACGCTCGGCGCGCGGCTGGCCGAGGCCCTTGCCGAGGTGCATGCGGCGGGCCTGGTGCACCGGGACGTCAAGCCCGGCAACCTGCTGCTGACGCGTGACGGCCCCCGCCTGATCGACTTCGGCATCGCGCGCGGCGCCGGGGCGACCGCGCTCACCTCGGCGGACACCGTCATGGGTACGCCCGGCTACCTCTCGCCGGAGCAGACCCGGCAGTACGGCGACGAGGTGGGGCCGCCGAGCGACGTGTTCTCCCTCGGCTGCGTGCTGGCCTACGCCACGTCCGGCCGTCCGCCCTTCGGCGGAGGCGACGCGCTCGCCGTCCTGTACCGCACCGTGCACGAGGAACCCGACCTCGACGGGCTGCGCCAACTGCCGCAGAGCGCACGGGACATGATCGTCCGCTGCCTGTCGCGCGACGCCGCCGCCCGTCCCGCGGCGGGCGAGGTCGCGGCGGCGCTGTCGGCGGCGCGGGACACTCCTGACCCGCGCCGACTGCGAGCATGGGGGATGCCCGGGGACTCCACGGAGCCGGCCACAGGTACCGGGACGGGGCCCTCCGACTGGCTCCCGCCGGGAGTGCTACGGCTGATCGCCGACCGTTCCGCACGCGCCCTCGACCCACCGCCGCGCACGACACGGGCGATCCCCACGGACCCCGACCTTACGGTCACCCGGGCGGCTCAGCCCGGCGCCCGCCCCGCAGCCTCCCGCCGTCGCTTCCTGCTGGCGGGCGGTGCGGGTGCGCTGGTCGCGGTGTCCGGTACGGCCGCCGCGGTGATCCTCAACGGGCGTTCGCCGGCGGAGCCGGACACCCGCCCCCTGTACACGCTGGGGCTGCAGGCCGACATGAGGGGTCCTGGCAAAGCGACCGGGGAGGCGACCCGCCGGGGTGCCCTGCTGGCCGTAGCGGCGCACAACGCCCGATCCGACGCTCCGTTCAGGCTCGCCCTGCGCACCGCCGACGACCGTGGCCGGGCAGGCCGGGCGAGCTCCGCCGCGCGAGGGCTGCTGTCCGGCTCGTCCGCGGTCGACGCGGTGATCGGCCCGATGTCCGAGGAGACGGTGACCGCCGCCGAACCGCTCTACGCGGCGGCCGGGACCGCGATGGTGCTGGTGTCCTGTGACGGCGGCGCCCTGTCACCGCTGGTGAAGCCCACCCTGTGCGTGACCCGGGCCACCCGGGCGATGCAGACGCTGCCGGTGCTGCACTACCTGACCAGCGTGCGCTCGGTGAGCCGGCTCGCCGTGGTGCGGGATCTCGCGGGTGGTGAGATCGCCGAGGGCCTGGCCAGAGACCTGACGGAGGCACCGCCCTCCGAGGGGACGACCACGGTGCACTCCCTCGACGCCGCCGAGGACGACGTCACGGCCGTGGTCACCGCGGCCCTGGCCACGCGTCCCGGCGCGGTGGTCTACGCCGGCACCTCACCCGTGCGCGCCGCCAAGGTGGCCCGGCAGCTGAGCGAGGCCGGATTCGAGGGAGCGAGGGCCACGGTCGAGGAGGTGATGGACCCGGCGTTTCCGCGCGAGGCGGAACAGGCGGCCGAGGGCTGGGTCTTCGGCTCCGCCCGTACGGCCACGACCGCGGCGGCCTCCGGGCCCGCGGCCCGGTTCGCCGCCGCCCACCGCGAGCGCTGGGGCGACCAGCCGGCCCCCTGGGCGGCGGAGGCGTACGACGCCGTGGGCCTGATCGCGCGGACCCTCAGCGGACTGGTCGGGCAGGGCTCGGTGGGGCGGGGCGCCCTCGCCGCGGCGCTGTTCCGCCAGCGCTACGAGGGCATCGCGAAAACGATCAGCTTCGATCCGAGCACCCGTCTTCTGGACACGGAGAACACGAGCTTCCTCTACGAGGTCCGCGACGGCGCCTTCAGCTTCCTCGGGCGATACCGGGAGGTGAACAAGGAGTGAGTCAGACGGGGCCGAGCTGGGCCGCGTCCGCGTCGACCACGGCATGCGGCAAGCCCGCAGTATCAGGTCGGCAGCGACACCCGCTCGATGGCCACCATGGCGGCGTCATCGCCGAGACGGCCGCCGACATGGTGCAGCAGGTCCGTGCTCAACCGTTCCAGCAGCGCGTCGGGGTCGTCCTGGTCGGGCCCGACGGCGAGCCGTTCCGCGAGCGGGTAGAACGTGCCGTTCTCGTCGCGGGCCTCGACGACGCCGTCGGTGTACAGCAGAACGATGTCACCCAGCTCGAACGCGAACGCCTGCGTGGTCAGCTCGGCGTTCGCGAACTCGGTGAGCCCCAGCGGCGGGGCCGGGTGGCGGGTGGTGAGGGGGCTGACCTGGCCGCCGCGCAGCAGCAGGGGAGGCGGGTGCCCGCAGCTGATCAGGTGGAGGACCTGTTCGTCGTCGGGGATGTCCAGCATGGCCGCGGTGATGAAGGCCTCGCCGCGGTCCTCCGCCGCGGATTCCAGCGCCGCGGGGTCGTCCAGATCCGAGGAGACGGTGCCCTCCAGGAAGGTGACCAGTGACGACAGGTCGGCCCGCCGGTGGGCAGCGCCCCGGAACGCGCCCAGCAGGAGCGCGGCGTCGCCGATCGCCTCGAGGCCCTTGCCCCGGACGTCTCCGATGACGAAGCGGGTGCCCCGTTCCGTGCGGGCGGCGGCATACAGGTCGCCGCCGATCTGAGCCTCGGATTCGGCGGCCAGGTAGAGCGAGGCGATACGCAGCGGGCCCACCCGGTGGGGGAGGGGCTTGAGCACCACCTCCTGAGCCGCCGTGGCCACGAACCGCAGTTGGGTCAGCTCCTTCTCGTGGCGCTCTCGCCGGGCGGCGAGCGAGGTCACGAGCACGGACATCAGGATCAGCGTGATGATCTGGAAGCTGTGGTTGAGATCGATGAGGCTGGTGCGTACGACCGCCACGACGGCCTGGGCCGTGACGGCGAGGGCGCCGATGGCGGCGGTGGCCCAGGGCCCGGCGAACGAGGCGGTCACAGCAGGCGCCGCGACCAGGAACGGTCCGAGGTGGACCGTGGGCGGGGCCAGGATGTCGATCACCGTGACGATCACGATCAGCGCGATCGGTATCGCCAGAAGCGCCTGCCGTGGCTCCTGCGGCAGCTGCAGCATCTCGCGGTGTCTGGGAGCCATGTCTTCTGGATACACCTCAACGCGCTCCCCCGCCCGCGATGGCCGAGGCCGGCGGCCGCGGCAGGCGTCAGTGGGGTGTTCGGCGTGCCGCGTTCTCTCGCCACTCCCGGCCGATCGAGCGCATCAGCGCCGGGTACACCCCGAGGTACCGGAAGGGCTTGATGGCCAGCATGTACAGGGAACCGAGGCGGCCGTTGGGCTTGACCAGGACGGCCATCTGGCCGCGGTAGCCGCCGTTGCCATCGGGGACCCAGCCGATGTGCAGCACCCCGTGCATGGTCCCGTTGGCGTACTCGGCGGCCCACTCGTCGTGGGTGAGGAAGACGGAGGTGAAGGGCGCCGTGCGGAGGTCGGGTCCCCGTTGCCCCGCGCGCAGGTCGTCGGGCAGCCGGTCGCGCAGCGACGCCACCCGGCCGCCCACGCCCGAGTCCGGCTTGTCCCAGCCGAGCAGCGCGCCGAGCTTCCAGCGCACCGCGAACAGGAAACGGCCCACGGGGTTGCCGCCGTCCGGACCACCCTCGCCGTTCGCCATCTGCGCGACCAGGTGGTGCAGGTCGTCCGGGCCGCCGGGTGTCGGCAACGGCCACAGATCCTCGAGCCGGAAGTCGTCGGCGATCTCGTGGATCCGCCAAGGGCGGGAGGTGTGGTCGGTTGCGGGAAGTCGCTGGTCACTCATGACAGACCCCTGTCTATACGGTGCCGTATAGATCGAGCATAGACCTATCTATACGGCTCCGTATACTCACGGGTGCCAGTGAGAGGAGACACGGCATGGGCGCGATCCGCACGCCACGGGACAAATGGATCGAGGAGGGACTGCGGGCGCTGGCCGCCGGCGGACCCGACGCCGTCCGGGTCGAGGTCCTCGCCCAGTCGCTCGGCGTCAGCAAGGGCGGCTTCTACGGCTACTTCCGCAACCGCGCCGCCCTGCTGGAGGAGATGCTCGACACCTGGGAGCGCGGCGTCACCGAGGACGTCATCGCCCGCGTCGAACGCGACGGCGGCGACGCCCGCGAGCGCCTCGGGCGCCTCTTCGACTTCGTCGGGTCCAGCGAGACGCCCGTGACCGACGCCGGGGTCGAGCTCGCGATCCGCGACTGGGCCCGGCGCGACGAAGCCGTCGCGCAGTGCCTGCGCCGGGCCGACAACCGGCGCATGGACTATCTGCGCGAGCTCTACGGCGCCTTCTGCCCCGACGAGGGCGACGTCGAGGCCCGCTGCCTGATCACCTTCTCCCTGCGCATCGGCGACCACCTCATCGCGGCCGACAACGGCCCGCGCAGCCGCGGGGAAGTCCTCGCGGCGGTCAGGGCACGGTTGTTGGGCTGAAGAGCCGGAACAAGCGCCCCCCTTCCGGGACGGCCGCGCCCACGGAGCACGGCCTGGACGTGCCGGGGTGACCGAGATGCAGCCACCCGCGCGGTTGGCTGTGCGCCCCCGCGCTCACCGGTCGAAATCAATCGCAGATCGGCCCACTAGGGTCAGAGGCATGACAACACCCCTCACCGGCAGTGCCTTCGAGTCGCTCCGCATCGACGCCGTGCCCGACCAGGAGGCGCTGCGCCGGGTCTACGAGGCCCCCAGCGGCGCGGGCCTGCGCAAGCAGATGAGCGAACTCACGGAACAGACCCAGCGGTTGATCGGCTGTTCCTCGTTGGTCTTCGTCGCCAGCGTGGACGCCGAGGGTAACTGTGACGTCTCCCCGCGCGGTGGCCCCGCCGGATTCGTCTCCGTTCTGGACGCACGGACGGTGGTGATACCGGATGCGACGGGCAACAAGCGTCTGGACTCCCTGCAGAACATCGTCGCCACCGGACGGGCCGGGCTGCTGTTCGTCATCCCGGGGCGCACCACGACGCTCAGGGTGAACGGACGGGCCTGTGTCTCCACCCGCCCGGACCTGCTGTCGCAGCTGACCGCCGTGGGCAAGCCGCCGGCGAGTGCGCTGGTCGTAGGGATCGAGGAGGTCTACCCGCACTGCCCCAAGTCGCTCCTGCGCAGCGCGGCCTGGAAGCCGGAGGAGTGGCTGCCGGCGGACGCCCAGCCCACCTCGGCCGAGGTGACGCTCGCTCAACTGCGGATGCCGGAACTGACGATCGCCGACATCGAGCAGGCGGAGGCGGACTCGCTGAAGTACCGCTACGAGTAGCTCCCGCCACGCCCGCCTTCGCGCATGCTCCGTGCGGACACCGAAGTTGAACGGCGTCTTGGCAGTGGGCAGTCACGGGGTTAACGTGCCTCGATCGCGTTCTCCCGAACTGTCGATCTGTCTGTTGACCTGCCGTGAGAGGACCACTATGTCCGCACGTCACAGAGCGGCGGTGACCGCCACCCTGGCCGCCGCCGCGCTCGTCACCCCCCTGCTCGTCGCCGGACCCGCCACCGCGGGTACCGACAGCCCGAGCTCGGCCCACCGGGGTGACGCACTGGCGAGGAAGCTCGTCCAGGAGTCCACCGCCACGAGTGCCTTCCGCCACCTGAAGGTCTTCCAGGCGATAGCCGACCACCACGGCAACACCCGCGTTGCCGGCTCGAAGGGCCACCAGCTGTCGGCCGCCTACGTGGAGGCGGTGCTGAAGGCCGCAGGGTACAAAGTCACGCGTCACGAGTTCGACTTCGTCTACACCGACGACATAGCCGAGTCCCTCACCGTGGTCTCGCCCACCCCGCGCGACATCCCCATCCAGCTCATGACGTACACCGTCAGCAGCCCCGAGGGCGGCGTGACCGCGGACGTGGCCGTCGCCCCCGTCGACGCCGACAACACCAACGGCTGCGAGCCCACCGACTTCGCCGCCGGCGCCTTCACCGGCAAGATCGCCCTGATCAAGCGCGGCGGCTGCACCTTCGCCGTCAAGCAGGCCAACGCCCACGCGGCGGGCGCGGTCGGCGCCGTGATCTACAACAACACCGGGGGCGCGCTCAACGGCACCATGGGTGACGCGACCTCCGGCAAGATCCCCACCGGTGGCATCACCCAGGCGGACGGTGAGGCACTGGCCGCCGAGGCGGCCCAGGGCCCGGTGAAGGTCACCCTCGACATCCGCGAACTGCGGGAGAACCGCAAGACCTTCAACGTCGTCGCGGAGACCCGCGGCGGCGACGCGGCCAACACCGTCTTCCTCGGCGCGCACCTGGACTCGGTCACCGACGGCCCGGGCATCAACGACAACGGATCCGGCTCGGCCGGCATCCTCCAGGTCGCGCAGAAACTGGCCAAGTCCCAGACCAAGGTGAAGAACAAGGTGAAGTTCGCCTGGTGGTCGGCCGAGGAGTTCGGGCTGCTGGGCTCGGAGGCCTACGTCGCCTCTCTGACCGAGGAGCAGAAGAAGCAGATCAAGCTCTACCTGAACTTCGACATGATCGCCTCGCCGAACGCCGGCTACTTCGTCTACGACGGCGACGACTCCGACGGCGTCGGCGCCGGCCCCGGCCCCGAGGGCTCGGCCCAGCTGGAGAAGGGCATCAACGACTTCCTCGACTCCAAGGGCATCCCGCACGAGGGCACCGACTTCACCGGCCGTTCCGACTACGGCCCGTTCATCGAGGTGGGCATCCCCTCCGGCGGCACCTTCACCGGTGCGGAGGGCATCAAGACCGAGGCCCAGGCAGCGAAGTTCGGCGGCCAGGCGGGTGTGGCGTACGACGTGAACTACCACGCCGCCGGTGACGACATCGACAACATCAACATGCGGGCGTTCGACATCAACATCGACGTCATCGCCGATGCCGTCGGCCACTACGCCTACGACCTCGCGCCCCTCAGCAAGCCGGTGGTCTCCACCCCGACCGAGGGGGACGCGGGCAGCGGGGGCGGCCTGCACGACGGCCACGAGCACGTGACCGAGTAGACGCCCCACGAACGAACGTGCTGCGGCCCCCGCTTGGGGGCCGCAGCCGCATCGACGGCAGTCACATCGCCTCCCTCCGACCGCTGAGGACGGTAGCGTTCCGGCATGACGTCAGCGCCGCGCCGTTTTCCGCCGTTTCCGATCCGCGGCCTGCGCGTGCTGCATCAGAAGCAGAACTGCGCGCCGCATTTCGCCGAGATCGAGGTGGACTTCGAGCCGGCGGCCGAGGGCTTCGTCTTCGAGGTGGCGCCGGAGCTGACGGTGGACTACGAACCCGCCGAGCACCTGCCCCGCTTCTTCGCGGCCGCCGCCACGGGGATCGAGGAACAACTGCGCCTGCCCGAGAACGGGGTCCTGATCGCCGCGCGGGTGGTGCTGAGGCGCGCCCGCGCCGACGCGTTTGGCTCGCACGAAACGGCGTTCAGAATCGCGGGCTGTCTCGCCGCCCGAAAGGCTCTGGAGCGCACGGGGTGCCCGCGAGTGTGAACGCCGCCCCGGGCCGGGGGTCAGGTTCCGGTGAGGATGTGGCCGTATGCGCCTCGTCCAAGAAACCGATGACAGCCGTTGACACCCACCCGAGCCTCGGCCCCCGGCTACCCCCAGCACCTCGCCGAACGCCCGGCAATCCAGAGGCGTTTCACCGCCTGAGCGGTCTCCTGGGCGCCACGGGTTCGGGCAGGTCCAGAGCGCGGCCGAGGGCGGAGGAAGTCGATCAGGTCGCGCTCCGCGCCGTCGAGCAGGCGACGCAGGTCGCTGACGGGGACCTCGATGACCGGGCTGTCGGCCCGCTCGGTGTCGACGGTCATGCGGACGACATCGCCGTGGCGTTCAGCGAGGGGCGAGGGATCGTGACCGAAGGATGCCTAGCCGTCGCCGTCGACGACCTCCAGCCAGTCGCGTCGCTCGCCCAGTCCGTGGCAGCAGCCCGGCAGGAGGGTGGTGCCGGTTGCCGTGTCGGTGATCCGCAGGCCGCCGGACTCGAAGAGGTGGTCCATGGTGAGCAGTCCGTGCAGAAGGGCCCCGAGCGGGTCGGCGGGCCTCGGGGGGTGACCGTCGTCCTCCGCATCGATGTCGGCGCGGACTCCACGACGGGCCAGAGCGTGAAGCCGTCGGTGGCGTACACCTCAAGGACGGGCTGAACAACGATCACCCAGGTAGTGTGCGGCCCGGTGGCCCACGAACGAAGCACCCGGATTACCGCGCGACGGCCTGCTCCCGCACGCACACCGCACGCTGACGAGCTTGCCCCGGCGGCAGCCTCCGTCTAGCCTCCCGCGGTCCCCTCGGTCACGGAGTCCTCGGTGTGCTTCTTCGCTCCGGCGCCCTCCGTCGTCAGTTCCTGTGGGGCCGCTGCCCCGGTGAGTTGCTGGTCCAGGCGGAGTTGGCGCAGGCGGGTCAGGAGGTCCTGGACGGCGGGCAGCGGAAGGGTGGAGAGGTAGCCCGAGATGTCGCCGCCGCCGCCGATGAACTGCGGGACGTCGAATCCGGCGAACTCACGGACGATCCGGATCATTGCGACGTTGTCGCGGCCGAGGGCCTCGACCTCGGCCTTGATCTCCATGCCGACACGGCGGCCCTCCGCACGGGCGAGGTAGGTGTCGATCGCGTCCTCGCGCTCGGCGTTCTTGACGGCCTGGTCGAGCTGCTTGCCCTTCAGCTCCTCGAAGAGCTCCGCCTTGAGGGCTTCGAGCATGGCCGGGTCGGTGGGCTCGAAGTCGCCCAGGTTGGTCTCCAGCGTCTCCACGCCCCACTTGCCGAGCGCGTGCTTGACCCGGTCGGTGAGGTTCTTGCGGACGTCCTCGTAGCTCTCCAGGAACTCGAAGACGGAGTTGGTCATGGCGATCTCGTTGAAGTATCCGGTGACCGCCACCCCGAGGACGTCCCGCACGAACCGCCGCATGGGCGCCGGGTCGTCGACGAGCCCGCCCAGTCCCGAGGTGCTGGTGCCCCCGAACTGGCTGACCAGCGTGGGCGCCACATGGGGCGGGATCTGCAGGTTCTGCCACAGATCGACGGCGAGCTCGAAGCGTCCCTGGACCTTGACGGTGATCTGCCCGAGGTCGGCGTCGTAGTTGTCGGCCTCGGACTGCTCCTTGTTGTGCCATTTCAGGATCAGCACCCGGGTGGGAATCACCATCACCCGCACGAACCACGGGTTGAGCGCGTACGACGGACCCTTGCCCAGCGTCTCCTCCTGCACGCCGCGTCGGCCGCCGTTCGCCAGGAACACCCAGGGCAGGCGGAAGTTGCTGTGGCCGGGCACCCGGGGTGCCACGGCGCCGTCCGGTCCCTCCTCCGGCTCGGCGCCGTCCAGGGTGATGACGACTCCGGTGTAGTCCTCCTCGATGGAGATCTCCCGCAGATGCGCCTCGGTCAGTCCGTCGCGGGAGGCCGTGACGTTGTCGACCGTGATGACATCGAAGAGTTCGGGATTGATGTCGTAGTACATCCCGCCGCCCAGGATGGCGAGTTGCCGCCCCTGCTCGCCGCCGCCGGCGAGAAAGGCCTCGGCGTCCTGGAAGCTGTCGCACTCCACATGGCGGCCGAAGCGCTGGTCCGGCGGCCGTACCCCGCCCTCCTTCGCCTGGACCAGCCCGATCGTGCCCGCGGGCACGAAGGTGCGCGGCCGCATCTCGACCCGGAAGAGCCGGGGGTTGATGTAGTACGACTGCCCGCCGCTCAGCGTCCTGACCTGGACGCCCTGCTGGCCCTTGCGCTCGCCGTCGCCGAGCAGGAACTTCTCGCCGTCCTGGAAGTCGTCGCAGTCGACGTGGCGCGCCAGCCTGCTCCGCCCGGGCCGGTTGTGGCCCTCCAGAGCCGTCACCACCCCGATCATGTCGTGCGGTACATGCACCCTGGGCACGCACTCCACCGAGTTGACCAGTGGCCACAGCCAGTGGACGCCGGGGAGAAGGGTGCGGGCCAGGACTCCACGGGCGTTGTGCGGGTTGACGTGTTTGTACGCGCGGTCCGGGTGCTGGGGGACGTATCTGCGGGTGATGACACCTAAGTGGTCGGCGGGCACCACGACCCGGGCGTTCCAGGCCACCGCCGCGGCCGCGACGAGCAGGACGAGCAGCACAAAGATCATGGTCCGGTTCCCCATTCCCGCAGCCGCGCGTGCAGCGCCAGCACGGTCGAGCTCCAACGGTCGTACCAGTCAGGGTCGTTCTCGTGGCCCGGGTCCCGCAGGGTCGGATAGAACCCGGCCCGTCTCCCGGCCCCCGCCCGGCGGGCGAAGTCGCGGTAGAGACGGGGTACGGCCGTCTCGGCCGAGTCGCGCCAGCCCAGCGCGGCGCCCAGGTCTGGGAAGCCCGGGCCGCGGCGGCCCCCGACCGGGGCGAGCGCGAGCTGGCGCCGGAAACCTTGCCGGCCGTCCGAGTGGCGGTGCCACAGGGCGTCGATGCCCGCGAGCAGTTCTCGCGGGACGCCGGCGGCCTGCCGGGCGCTTAGCCAGCCCTCCGTCATCCGGCCGGCCGACTCCATGACGAGGCGGGTGGTCAGCAGGTCGGCATGCTCCCACTCGCCCCCGGCCAGGTGAGCCCGCAACTGCTCCAGGCCCGCGGAGGGGGGAAGCCGAACCGTGCGGGGTGCGGTGCCACGGCGTGGCGCGGGCAGTTGGGGCGACCGGTCCCGGGTGACGTCGTCGTGGATGCGGTGCAGCAGGCCGAGTTCGGTGGCGTCGAGGAGGGCGCCGTCCCGGGCGTCGATGTGCCAGACGGCGGCGAGGTGGTAGTTGACCTCACCGTCCAGCAGGACGGGGACGAACGGCCGTCCGTGCACCTGGCCTTCGAGGATCATGCGGGTGATGTCGTCGGAGTCCTGCGACTGGGGGGTCATCACGACGACGACCGCGAGGGCGTTGCGCAGTTGCTGCCGGATCGTCCAGAAGTGGGCGTCGCCGGGCCGCAGATCATCGATCGACCAGACCGGCAGCCCGGCCTGCCGTAACTGCTCGGCGAGCGCCCGGCCGTAGTCGGCGTCGGCCGCGGCGTAACAGACGACGAGGGCGGGACGCTCGGGCGGCGTCACCGGGTGCGCGGCGGAGCGCTGGGAGGCCACGAGATTGTCCTGCGCCCCCGCCGCACCGGGCCGGGCGGTCCGCCCCGCGACGACCGCGGCGAGTTCGGCGGCCTTCTCCGCGAACTGCTCCTCGGTCACTTCACTGAAGTCCCGCCAGACGCGGTTGGCGGCGAACGGCGGTACGGACACATGGCCGAGCAGCACCGGGATGAACCGCAGGCCGCGTTCGGCCGAGGCGGTGGCCAGCGCCGCGTACTCGTCCATGGCGCGGGCGGAGCGCACGGCGGCCGGGCTGATCACGGCGATCCCGTTGGCGGAGGCGTGCAGGGCCTCGTCCAGACGGTGGACGATCACCTCGCTCGGTTCGATGCTCCACTCGGCGAAGAAGGGCCGCAGCCCGTGCGTGACGAGTTCCCCGGCCAGTCGTTCGGCCCAGGCGGCGTCGTCGGCCGCGTAGGAGAGGAACACCTCGTTCAACGGCCTGGACCTCCTGGGAGTGGGCGGCTGCCTCGGACTGAGCCGCCGATCCGCGGGCCACCAGAGTAGGGGTTAACTCCCCTTTGAACAGAGGGAGTTGTGTTTGTCGTACTAACTGGGTTCTTCTGCGTAGGAGGTGGTACGGCGGGAGGGTGACGCAAGGACCGGTCCGCGCCCCGCGAGACGGATCGGCCACCGGGGCGGCGAGGGAGCGGGCGGGGCGTGGGGGAGCGGCTCGATCAAGGGCTCGGCCAGGGCGGCCAGCTCCGACCGGCCCTGATCCGCCGTGCCGCGCCGCATGCGGCGCAGCAGGTGCTCGGCGCGCGGGCGCAGCTCGGGATCCTTCGCCAAGCCGGCGGCCAGCGGCTCGCGCAGCGCGATGGGAACGCCCGCGACGGGTGGCGGGGCGGTGGTGTGCCGGGCCATGAGACTGAACACCTGCGGTACGGCGAAGGGCGGTTGACCGGTCAGGCACAGGTGCAGCAGACAGGTGGCGGCGTACACGTCCGCCGGCGCGGACGCGATGCCGGTGCCACGCCAGAGTTCGGGGGCGCGCAGCGCCGGGTCTCCGGTGGTGAGCGCCGCGAGTCCCAGACCGGTGACCGTCACCTTGCCGTCGGCGCCGACCATGATTCTCCCGGCGCGCAGATCGCCGTGGGCCGACCCGCGCTCGTGTACGGCGACCAGTGCGCGCAGGACGTCGCGGAAGACCACGCTCGCGGCTTGCCGGGACAGGGCGCCGTGGTGCTCCAACAGCCGGGTCAGCGTGGTCCCTTCGACCGCGTCCGCTATGAGGGCTCCGCCGACGGCCGCGGCCGATCTCTCGTACGCCGCCCGGAACGAGGGCGCCCGCACGAACCGGTGCGGCACGGCCGCCTCGGGCAGTCGCAGACCGCGGAGCCGCTCCACGTCCCCCTGGAACGCCGTAGCCCGCGGGTGGTGCACCAGCAGCCGCGCGGGCACGTAGCGCACCACGGCCAGGACCTCACGCCGCTCATCGGCCCGCGCGGACTCCCACGCGTCCCCGCGGCCTTCCCGTGCCGGGGGCGGCCAGGCCAGGACGGTCCGCCCGCAGCGTCCCTGGTGCAGTTCGCGTACCTCGGTCCACCGCGGCAGTCGCCACGGCCGGGTGACCCCCATGTCAGGCCCCCGCGGCGCGCCGGGGCGCGCGGATGATCCGTACCAGGCGTGAGACCTCCCGGTCGTAGTGGTCGGTGCCCGGCCGGGTGAGGTCGAGCGGCTGGTGGATGGCGGCGAGCGGGGGCAGCGGATCCTGCGTGGTGCGCGCGGGAACGAACCGCAGGCCGCCCTCGTACTTGCGGTGCAACAGCGCCGCGTACTCGTCACGGGCGCGCAGGTCGACCATCGTGCCGGAACCGAACACCAGCACGCCCCAACCCGCCTCGGTCAGCGCGCGTTCGGTCTCCAGCAGCGGGACCAAGCCGGGTTCGACCCAGCGCACCAGGAACACGTTCAGCCCCGCCTCGTGCAGTCGGCGGGCGAGGCGGTCCGCGGCATCGGCGTCGCCGGCGGCGTGCGCCACGAGGGCGTCGTACGGTCCCTGCGCCGGGAGCGGTTGGGGTGGTGCCGTCGTGCGCCCCGCGTCGGATCGCCGCCCGCGGTACTCGTGGTACGCGAACCACACACCCGCCGCCGCGGCGAGCACACCCGCGATCCCGATCACCAGGTTTGCCGTCTCAACCCCCGTCATGACCAGGAGTGTAGAGGTGGTGACCGACTGTGGGGGCGGGTTCGCCCCGGCTGCCTGTAGACGGGCGCGAGGCCAACTGTGGACTCGTGCGCGAGGATGAAAGCTCTTGGTGGGCCAAAGCCCACCAGCTCGGCGATGACGGTGATGGATCCCGTTCGCCTTTCGAACAGCCACGGCTTCGAGCGCGTCCGTACGCCGGTTGCGCTGCCGAACCGTGACGACAACGCATCGGCCCGGGGCCGTCCGGGGGTGCTTGGACGGGCACTTCGAAACGTCCTAGGAGAGTACCCATCGGGGCGGGTGGTCGGGTGCGGCCGGGCAGGTGAAGAGGTGCAGGTCCCGGTCCCGGCCGAAGCGGAGGCGGGTCGGCTGAGCAACGGACGGGCCGCCCTGGATCGAGTCCTTTCCCCGTAGGTGCGGGTCGCGGTCCTCCAGCGGCACCCAGCTGTGCGAGGCCGCGTCCGTCTCGTAGCCGTCGGCGGTCAACAGCAGTCGCATCGGGGCCGCGCAGGTCGCGCAGGTGATGGTCAGGGGGCCGGTCGAGGCCCAGCTCGGGAAGCCGCTGACCCGCCAGCCGGGCGGGATCGAAAGATCACCCTGGTAGCTCGGGGCGTCGGGGCCGTGCTCCGCCGCCTGGGCGTCGTCCCACTCGTCGATGAGCGCGATCAGCGAGGCGGGCAGGGTGTCGTCCTCCGCCCAGGGATAGGTGTCCACTTCTTCGGGATGCAGGACACATGGCTCGGGGAGTTCGTGCTCCCAGCGCAGCATGGGGACTTCGGGCGGGGCGGTGCGAAAGCGATTCGCGCGCTCGGTCTCAGCGGCCCGCCGCCACCGCAGGTGGTACCGGCGTTCCAGGTGCGGACCGTGTGTGAAAGGGCAGCGGAAGAGCTGCACCAGGTCCGCACCGTCGGGCCCGGCCGCCAGACCGGGTATGTCCCGGCGGAAGAGCTGGGCGAACCCCACGAACGGCACCGGGTCGCCTTCCCTCGGGGCCTCGCCTGATGGCCACGCTCGACGCCTCGGCCGTACACCCTCGGCCCGGGCGCGGCGGATCTCGTCCGGCGCGTATCCCTCGGTCTCGGGCCGGTGCGGTTCGTGGCAGACCGGCCAGGGGGCGTCCTCCGGCCACAGCATCGGCCCGCCGACGTGGCTGTCGCGCATGCCGGGCCGCCCCGGCCTGGGGTGCAGCCGGGTCGTCCGGCCCCGGTGGGCGGCCAGCTCCGGGAACACGGCCTCCACGGCCACGGGCCTTGGCGGCGTGGTTCTCTTCATGCCCCGACCCTAGGACAGAGGACCGTCGATCCCGGCGGTCACGGTCGGGAGCGCGGCCGTCAGGGCACCGGTCGTAGCGTCGGGTAGGGGCTGAGGGTGAGGTAGAGGCCTGCGGCGGCGTGCTCGGGGGTGGTGGGCAGGGGGAGCATGTGGCTGGTTCCGTGGCCGCCGAGTCCCTGGGCGGGGCGGCCGTATAGCGGGCTGCGCAGTTTCGTGTGGAGCAGCTCAACGCGGTCCGCCTGGGCGTCGTGGAGGTCCTCGGCGCCGGTGATGATGTCCAGGAAGGACTCGTGCAGGCGCAGGCCGTGGCGGTCGCGGTGGCTGAGTGTCTGGGCCTGCCGGAAGTAGGCGTCGCGGCCGTCGTGGATGCGGTAGAAGGCGCCGACGAGGATCAGCAGGCGTTCGTAGGCGTTGCGGTAGGCGGTCTCGTAGAAGGCGCGGGCGGCGGTTTCGTCGACGTCGCCCTGCAGGACGGCGGTGATGGCGGCGGCGCTGAGCAGGCCGCTGTACATGGCGAGGTGCACTCCGGTGGACAGGAGGGGGTCGAGGAAGCAGGCGGCGTCGCCGGCGAGGTAGTAACCCCGGCCGCAGAACGCGTCGGAGGTGTAGGAGTAGTCGGTCTCGATCTTGAGGGCGGACACCTGCCGGGCACTGTGGAGGATCCGTCCCAGCATGGGGCACTGCCGGAGTGCCTGGTCATAGACGGCTTCGATCGAACCGAGCCTGCCCCGGGCCTGGTTGAAGGACCGTTTGTCGGTGACGAGGCCGACGCTGAGGGTGCCGTCATGCAGCGGGATGGCCCAGAACCAGCCATGGTCGGGCAGCGAGAACACACCGATGGCTCCCTCGGGGGCATCCGGGAGGGGGTCGGCATCACTCCAGTAGCCCCACACGGCCACGTTGCGGAACACATCGTGCACCTTTCGCGCGCCGAGCCGGCGGGCACCCAACACCCCAGCTCGGCCTGAGGCATCGACGATGCACGCGAAGTCGATGTCGCCGCCACGGCTGCTCCCGGGCCCACTGCCTCGGCCTTCCCCGGCCTCACCGCCACGACCGTTCTCGGCGACCCACGAAGCCGACACCGCACAGCCCTCGCGCAGGGCGACCCCGCGCACGCGGGTGCCTTCCCGGACGTCCGCGCCCTGACGGCGGGCGTGCTCCAGCAGCAACTGGTCGAACTCCGCTCGGACGACCTGGTAACTGTGCGGCGCCTCGCGGCCCGGCTCGTCGAAGCGCAGGGCCCACTCCTGTCCGCCCCACCCGTAGAAGGCCCCTGTCTTGCGTACGAAGCCGTGCCGCTCGACGGTTTCCCGGGCACCCAGCACGTCCAGGACCGGCAGCAGTGAGGGCAGCAGGGACTCTCCGATGTGATAGCGAGGGAAGCGCTCGCGCTCCATGACCACCACTTCGAAGCCCTGCCGCGCCAGCAGCCCCGCCGCGGTGGCCCCCGCCGGCCCGCCCCCGACGACCAGCACCTGAGTCCGCTCCCGCACGACCCGCCCCCGTCCGGTCGAGGCAATGACGGCTTTGCGTTCTGCCCGTCGGCCACCGCACGTGTCAGCATGGCCGCCATGACGAGTACAGGGCACACGCCGGCCGTCACACAACCACCCGCCCCGAGCCATGGCCGAACGACGCCCCTGGGACCCAGAGCCACTCCGCTCACCGTCGGAGCCGAGGAGGAGTTCCTGCTCGTCGACCCCGTCTCTCGCGAACTGCGGGCCGACGCCGAGAAGGTCGTGACCGAGGCAACGGGCGAACTCCGCGACCGCGTCGGTCCCGAGATCACCCGCTACCAGGTCGAGACCCGCTCCGACCCGCACACCGACCTGACCCACCTGGCCGAGCAGATCCACGCCACCCGCCGGTCCCTCGCCCAGGCCGCCGCGCGCCAGGGGCTGCGCATCGTCTCCACCGGAACACCCGTCCTGGCTCCGAACGGCCCCCCGCCGCTGACAGACGGTCCCCGCTACGCCCGCAGCGCCGCGATGTTCCGCGCCCTGGACGACGAACAGATCGCCTGTGCCTGCCACATCCACGTCGGTGTACCGGACCTGCCGACCGCCCTGCGGATCAGCAACCACCTGCGGCCGTGGATCCCGCTGCTGATCGCCCTGTCGGCCAACTCGCCGTACTGGGACGGCCGGGACACCGGTTACGCCAGCTGGCGCACGACCACGTGGGGCCGCTGGCCCGTCGCCGGGCCGCCGCCGTACTTCGAGTCTCCGTCCCACTTCGAGGACCTCGTCGACGGCTTCCTCTCCACGGGCACCCTGACCGACCGGGCCGGCCTGTACTGGGACATCAGGCCCTCCCACCACCTGCCCACCCTGGAGTTCCGCGCCGCCGACGCCACCGCGACGGCCGACGACACCGTCCTGCTGGCCGGCATCGTCAGAGCCATGACCGCCACCGCCCTCACCGCCATGGAGGCCGGAGAACCCGCCCCGCGCTGCTCCCCCGAACTCCTGCGCGCGGCCTGCTGGCACGCCGCGCGCGACGGCATCGGCGGCAACGGCATCGACACCGCCACCGGCCACCTCACGCCGGCCGCCACCCAGATCGAGCAGCTCCTGTCCCTGCTGCGACCCGCCCTCGACCGGCACGGCGACACCCAACTCGTCCACGCCCTCTGGGCACGCCTACGGACCCAAGGGGGTCGCGCCGAGGCCCAGCGCGCCGCCTTCCACCGCCAGGCCAGCCTCACCGACGTCGTCGACCACCTCATCCGCACCACCACCCCACCCCGACACACCGGCGCTCGGCGCTGATGGGAGCGGAAGGCGGCGCGCGGCCTAATGGATCCAGTGCTCACGCCCCACTGCCCGGCGGGCACGCCACCCCCTCAGCGGTCTGGCCTCCCGGCCGACCAGCAGGGGCACGGTCTGACAGCAGAACTCGACTGCTTCCGGCGAAGAAAGTGCTCACCTGCTGGCGGCTACGGCACCGAGTCTCTCCGACCCGGCTGGTCCCATTAGGCGAATGCGGCTGCCGGCAGCTCCGCCTCCGTTTCCTCCCAGGACAGGTGAAGGCCGATCTCGTCCTCGAGGAACCGAAGGAAGGCGACGTCCCCCACCTCCTGGCCGCCGTGCACGAAGCCGAGCGCCGCCTCCGCCGGGGCGCCGTGCGTGAGGTGCGGCAGCCCGGGCTCGAAGGAGGTCACCAGTTGGCCGTGCCGGGCGTAGTCGACGCGGCTGAAGCCTGTGGCGTTGCGATGGACGCAGAAGGCGCGCCCTCGCTCGGACAGCGCCGCGAGGTGGGTCGCCGTGTGGCAGCTGGAATCCTCCAGCGCGTACGCCCAGCCAGGCACCGACCCCGCGCGGACGATGGTGGTCGGCGGGGTGGGCAGAAAGCCCCCGCTCGTCAGCCGGCCGACCGCCGTCTCGTCCTCCCAGTCCAGGAAGTCGAGGTCACTGATGTGGTCGTCGTCCTGCCTGAGCCGCAGCTCGTCCGCCGCCGACCGGGTCAGCGGGACGATGCGGTGGTCCTCCGCGCCGACACCGCGCAGCAGTTCGTACGGCGAGAGGCCTTCGCCGAGCGTGAGCGTGAAGCCGATGTTGTAGGCGTCGGCGATCCAGCGCAGTCCGTTGTGCCCCGTTGTCGGGTCCATGTGATCCCCCTTCTGCACGGCTGCCTGCCCTCCTCCTTGCGTCGCCATGCGGGCGGGCGGCCGTCGGTCCATCGTGGGCGTATGAGCTGGGGCCCAGGAGCGAGGGCAGCCCTCGCCGCCAACTCCACCACGGGAGGACACCATGGAGCAGTACCAACTGACGGACGGGCAGAAGAAGGCCTTCGAGGACAACGAGGCCGAATTCCGCAAGCTGGACGGGCAGATGCGCGGCGTTCGGGAAAGCGCCCGAGCCCGGCTGTCAACCAGCGGCTGGGAGCCCGACTCCAGCGACGGCAGGCGCTGCCTCTCCTGCCCCTGTCCGGACTACCAGGGCGGCGGCCCACAGGGAGGGTGCAAGCGGCTCAGCTGCCGCCACCCGCTCCTCGATCACGACATGGACACCTGAAAGCAGCCGGATCGCAGGCCGGGCCCACCCCGACCGGCCACCGCACTGGGGTGGCCGGTCGTCGGTTGTACGGCCGTCAACTGCTCGCAGGGCCGGCGCACGCCTCCTCGGTGGGGACCCGGGCCGCCGGGCGCGCACCTTCGGGCACCGGGACGGGCTTCGGGCGGGAGGAGGCCGTGGCGAGGTAGGCGTGAGCGGCTTCGAGCGCCTGAGTGATGTCGCGGGTGCCGGTGGACACGCACAGGGTGTAGGCGAGGTCCCGCAGGCGCGGACTGGGAGTGTCGCTTCCGTCACGGAGCTCCTGGGCGCGGAGGGCCTCGTAGGCGCTGACGAGAGCACGCAGGTGAGCGGGCAGGGGCATCAACATGGGTCGGACTCCTCAGGGCGTGGAATCGGGGCTCACGACGCGGAGCGGTTGCTGGAGCGCTGTGCCAGGGCCTCGTCGCGGACCCGGGCGCAGCTGCGGCTGATGAGCCGGGAGACGTGCATCTGGGAAATGCCGAGGCGATCAGCGATGCGGCCTTGCGTCATGTCCTCGAAGAAGCGCATGTACAGGATCGCCCGGTCACGCTCGGACAGCCTGCTGAGTCCCTGCTTGGCGGCCTCGCGGTCGACGATGACGTCGTACGAGGCGTCCGGTGTGCCCAGCGTGTCGGCGAGGCTGTAGCCGTCGTCGCCCTCGGACAGCGCGACGTCCAGCGACAGGGTGCTGAAGCTCTCCAGCGCCTCCATGCCCGTACGTACCTCGTCCTCGGTGAGGCCGGCGTGCTCGGCGATGTCCGCCACGCTGGGCTCGGCGCTGCCGGGGTTCTGGGTCAGCTCCCTGCGGGCCACTCGGACCTTGTTGCGTAGTTCCTGTACGCGACGCGGGACGCGCAGAGCCCACATCCGGTCGCGGAAATGCCGCTTGATCTCGCCGGTGACGGTCGGGACGGCGTAGCTCTCGAAGGCCCCGCGTGAGGGCTCGTAGCGGTCGACGGCCTTGACCAGACCGAGCGCGGCCACCTGGCGCAGGTCCTCGATGGACTCGCCGCGGTCGCGGAAGCGGGACGCTATGCGGTGGGCCATGGGCAGCCAGACGGCGACGAGTTCGTCGCGCAAAGCGGACCGCTCGGGACCGTCCTCCATCTCCGCCAGCCGGGCGAAGCGCTCTGCTGTGTCCGGGGCGTCGTCATGGCTGCGCCGGGCGGCGGTGCCGGTCGGCCTCCGAGCGGTGTGCGGGGAAGACGTCGAGATATCGGTAAGCATGCCGAAGAGCTCCTGAACGTGGTCGCAAGGCACGATCGGGAACAAAGTCCCGGGTCGTGACCTGCACGGGGGGATGCCAGGGTCAGCCGCGGGAACGTGCTCGGAGCTCGCCGAGAGGCGGGCCCGAGCGGACATACTTGTCCCCGCCGGGCGCGCCTCCTGTCCGAAGCACAGGATTCCGGATGCCCCTCGGTCCTGCGCGCAAACACCCCTCTTACCGTCGCCTTTCGAAGCGGTCCTGACGCGCCGCCGCCGAGGACGGCGGCCGGGCGCCACGGCACCGGGTCACGGCCCGGAGGACAGCCTCGACCATGGCGGTCAGGTGGCCTGTCGCGACGCACGATCCGAAGCCGGCCAGACGTAGGGCAGATCGTCGGGAACGGCGGGGAAGTACGCGGTGTAGGTCGCGGGGTCCTTGCGGACCAGGGCTGAGCGGTGGCTGCGGTGGAAGGCCTCGTCGCCGAGCCAGGGCGGCAGCTCGCCGGCGGCTGCCAGTTCCGCCTGGTCGCGCACCGTGGTGCCCGGGCGGTGGGTGGCCAGTTGGGAGACGAGGGAGGCCGCGCAGCTGTCCTGGTGACCCTGTTCGCGCCAGACGCGGCAGACTTCCAGGCCGTAGCGCACGAGTGCTTCCTCGTATCCGGTCCACATGCGGACGGCCGGGTGCCGGCGCCAGCCGTAACCGGGGACCGTCAGTCCGCGCAGGACCTGGAGTGCTTCGACGCGTTGCTTGCCCAGGCGCCGTCGGTCCAGCAGTTGCGCGCTCTGGCGGAAGTCGGGGTGGGGCAGGAAGGTCTGCATCGGTGCTCCGTCACTTCCCGCGTGGCGCATCGGGGGCGTCGTCCGTTTCGCCGGCCCCCGCGTCGCGGGCGGCGCGGTCGGCGAGGCCGCCGGCTCCGAGCGGGCCGGTGCAGGCGCAGGAATCGCCCTCGGGACGGGAGAGGCCGTGGCGGGACATACGCAGGACGACAGGGGGCAGGACCGGCCGCAAGGGCTGGACGAGCCGCAGCCAGGCGGGGGCGTACACGGCCGTTCGGCGGCCTTCGACGCCCGTCACCAGGCGGGCGGCGACGGTCTGGACGGGGTGGGTCCGGCGGGCCGGCGGGGGCAGATGGGCGCGGAGTTCACGCATGACCGGGTAGCGGTCGGCGTCGCGGATCATGTCGGTGTCCGTCCAGCTGAGGTAGGCGATGCCCACGGCCACGCCCCGGTGGGCGACCTCCGCTCGCAGGGAGTGCGTGAAGGCCTCGGCGCCCGCTTTGGAGGCGCAGTAGGCGCTCATCAGGGGGACCGCGCCGAGCGACGCCAGCGAGGCGACCTGGAGGAAGTAGCCGGCCGTGGCGAACAGGTCCGGCAGGAACACGCGGGCGGTGTTCGCGCTGCCGCCGAGGTTGACCTCGATGACGCGGTGCCAGCCCGCCGGATCCGAGGCGAGGAAGGGGCCGGCCTCGGAGATGCCCGCGTTCGCCACCACTACGGAGGGCGGCCCGAGGCGGGCGCGTACCGTGTCGGCGGCGTCCGTCAGAGCGGTGAGGTCGGTGACGTCGACCGCCACGGCCAGCGCCGGGCCCGGCAGGGACGCGGCCACCGCGTCGAGGGCCTCCGGTTCGTGGCCGAGCAGCGCCACCCGGGCGCCGCGCACGGCGATCTCGCGGGCCAGGGCCGCCCCGATCCCGCGGGCGGCTCCGGTGACGGCGACCGTGCGGCCGGTCAACGGACTGCTGCGCACCGGCTCTCCTTCCGGGCCCGTGGGAGCGTCCCCTCGCGGAGGTGGAGCCCCGGGCAGCTCATCACTGTGCTTCGGGCGGCCGAGCCGTGTGGTCGGGGTGGCCCGGGGTGCGGCGGTCCTCTTTCAGCTGCGCCTCGTAGAGGTGGTCGCGGCCGTGGGCGAGTTCTTGGACAGCGCTCGCTTCCAGCTGCTGGAAGGCTCGGTAGTAGGTGGCGTTGTAGGCCTCGATGATCTGGAACGTCCAGTGTCCGGGGATGACGTTGCGTCCCACGATGTCGGAGCGGATCCGCTCGGCCCATTCGTGATGGCCTGCTTCCCGCAGCAGGCGCACGGCGTCGTCCAGTTGCAGGTCTGCGGTTCCGGTCAGCTGGTGGAAGTCGTACAGACGGCCTCTGGCGCGTTCGGTGGTCTCCCACGCCTTGGACAGCGCCCCGAGCGCCACGACGGTCCGTTCGTCGACGTCGGCGGGGCGCTGGTGTGCGGGGGCGGGTGAGGTGCGGGTTTCGGTGGGGTCGCTCATGGGTTTCCTTCCTGGCGGATACGACCGTTACGCAGGTGCGGCCGTTTACGGCCCTGCTCCTCCGGTGCGCGGGCTTCAGGGCTTGCTTCCGGTGCGGTCGCGGTGGGCGAGCAGCCGTTGGGCGCGGGACAGGCCGGTGGGGTGCCCCCGCAGGGCGGCGCGAGCGGCGTTGGCTCCCGGAGCGCCGTGCACGCCGCCCCCGGGGTGGGCCCCGGCCGAGGCGAGGAAGAGGCCGGGCACCGGTGTCTCCGGGCGCCCGGTGCCGGGCAGGGGGCGGAAGACGAGCTGCTGGTGCAGCGCGGACGTGCCGCCGTTGATCGCGCCGGCGCGGAGGTTGGCGTCGAGGGCCTCCAGGGCGGGCGGCGCGAGGACGCGGCGGGCGCGGATCAGGGAGCGGAAGCCGGGCGCGAACCGTTCGACCTGCTGTTCGACGCGGTCGGCCATACGCTCCTGGTCGGACTTGTCCCAGCGGCCGCTGATGCCCTCCCCGCCCGCGTCGGCGCTGATCTCGTGGGGGACATGGGTGTAGGCCCAGGCCGATTCGGTCCCCTGCGGAGAGCGCGAAGGGTCGGCGGTGGTCATCTGGCCGAACAGCAGGAAGGGGCGGTCCGGGAGCTGCCGCATGGCGATCTGCGCCGCGAAGCGGGTCAGCTCGTCCATGCCGTCGGCCAGGTGCACGGTGCCGGCCGTGGCCGCCTGCCGCGCCTGCCAGGGCACCTGGCCGTCCAGCGCCCAGTCCACCTTGAAGGTCGCGAAGTCCCACTGGAACCGGTGCAGGTCGTCCCGGAGCTGGGCGGGCAGATGCTCGGCGGCGACGAGTTCGCCGTACAACGCCGGCACCGACACGTCCGCGAGCACCGCCCGGCGCGCCGACACCACCTCGCCCGCCGCCGTGCGCACCCCGATGGCCCGCCCGCCCTCGACGACGACCTCCACGACCCGCTGCCCGCAGCGCACCCGCCCGCCGTGGGCCTTCAGGCGTCGCGTCAGAGCCTGGGTCAGCGCGCCCGCCCCGCCGACGGGGACGGGGAAGCCGTACGTCTGTCCGAGCATCGCCATCAGCCAGCCGAAGCCGCCGCTGCCCGCTGATTCAGGAGCCAGGTCGGCGTGCAGTGCGTTGCCGGCCAGCAGCAGCCGTCCGCCCGCACCGCTGAACTCCTCCTCTCCCATCCGGCGGACCGGAAGGACCAGGGAGCGGGCCATCCGCAGTCCGCCCGCGGCGCGCAGCCGGGCTGCCAGCCGCGCCGTGGCGCGCACCGGCGGGAAGGGCGTGAACAGGGCGTCCAGGAGGTCCGGGTACAGGCCCTGCCACACGTCGTGCAGGCGCCGCCAGGCATCCCCGTCGCCTGCGGCGAAGGCTTCGAGGGACTCGGCCGTGCCCTCCACGTCTCTGCCCAGGACCGCGCAGCTGCCGTCGGTGAGGGGATGCGCCAGCACGGCGGGCGCATGACTCCACCGCAGGCCGTGGTCCTCCAGGCGCAGCGCTGTCAGTACGGGGGAAGCGGCGGCCAGGGGATAGAACGAACTGCACAGATCGTTCACGAACTCGGGGTCGACCCCGCGGTCGTGCCGCACCGCCCCGCCGGGCTCCGCCTGCTCTTCCAGCACCTCCACGCTCCACCCGGCGTTGGCGAGCAGATTGGCGGCCACCAGGCCGTTGGGACCGGCCCCGATCACGACGGCGTCCGGTGCCCCCTGCCCGTCACCCGGTGGCCGGGCGGGCGACTTCTGTCGCCTCGGCGCGGGCCGGGGAGCGTCGGAGGAGACGTTCTCGCACAGCCGGGCGAGCCGGGCGAGCATCGCGCGGTGGCGCAGCTGGACCAGTGCCTCCAGGCCCGCGTTGTGCACCTTGCCCCCCGCGCCTCGGAGGGGATGCTCGTCCAGGATCACCAGGCAGTGCTCGCCCCACGGCCGCAGTTCGACCGCGATCCGCGCCGTGCCCAGGAACCCGGCGTGAGCCTCCAGCTCCAGGCGGACGCCTTCCTCGCAGTGCCGCACCACCGTCTCGTTGACGAGCCTGCGTGGCCCGAGCCGGATCTCGTAGCGGATCTCTGCCCCGGTCTGCGGCCACTGGCCCCGAGCGGGCCAGGACCGGGACGTTCCCACCACCCACTCCCCATATCGGGTGCCGTCGGCGAGGACAGCCCACACCGAGGCGGGGCTGACCCGGATCAAGCGATGGCGAACGGCCACGGAGCCTCCCACGTGCCAGGGCCGGCCCGGCCGCCGACCCCGCTCCGAGTACCCACTCGCCTCCGACCCATCGATCCGAGCAGATCGGAATGCCGTCGGCGGAAACCTTGGGGTGCCGCCCCGACGCCGAGGCTTCGGGCTGGGCCGTAGACCGGGAGGAACAGTGGCGCGGTGAGAGAGCCGCAGCCGCAATCACCAGACCACCCCGAGGATCCTCATGCGGCCTACTACAAGCACAGCGGACGGCAGAGCCCGGCGGCGCGACCTGACCGTGAGCGGTGCTCCGGCCCGCCGGTCACCGCCATCGGGCACGTCTTCCGCGTCCGAGCCCGCCAGGCGCGGTTCCGCCGCGAGGCGCGCCCTGCGGGAGCTGGGTCTGGTCGCGTTGCTGTTCCTGGCGTACAAGTTCGGGCGACTGGCGGCGGACGGGCACGTCGGCGTGGCCTTCGAGAACGCGGAGACCGTATGGCACTGGGAACGCGTGCTCCGCCTGCCGGCCGAGAGTTCCGTACAGGACCTGATGCTGGGCAGCGAGGCGGTGATCCGCGCGGCGAACGGCTACTACGCGTGGGTCCACTTTCCCGCGACCGCCCTGTTCCTTCTGTGGCTGTACCTGCGCAGACCCGCGCACTACCGGTGGACCCGCAACGTCCTGGTGCTGCTGACCGGTGCCGCTCTGCTGCTGCACCTCGTGGCTCCGCTGGCGCCGCCGCGGATGCTGGCGCGTGCCGGGATGGTCGACACCGCACGGGTGTGGGGTCCCGCCGTGTACGGGGATCCGCAAGTCGACGCGACGGCCAACCAGTACGCGGCCATGCCCTCGCTGCACGTCGGATGGGCGGTGGTGCTCGCCGTCGCGCTGATCGTGGTCTCCCGCGGCCG
This sequence comes from Streptomyces sp. NPDC003635, assembly GCF_053587635.1. Classification (NCBI taxonomy): domain Bacteria; kingdom Bacillati; phylum Actinomycetota; class Actinomycetes; order Kitasatosporales; family Streptomycetaceae; genus Streptomyces; species Streptomyces sp. NPDC003635. Next base: position 96,139 of record NZ_JBSFOK010000022.1, read on the forward strand.
GTGGAGGTGGCTGTGGCTGGTCCATCCGGTCGTCACCGTGCTGGTGGTCGTGGCCACCGCCAACCACTACTGGCTGGACGGCGTGGCGGCGTGTCTGCTGCTGGCCGGCGCGTTCCGCGTGGTGCGGCCGCCCGGGAACTGCCCCGCGGGCCGGCGCACGCGCGGCCGGCGTCGGGGGAGTGGACGGGTCGGCCGGGCCCTGCGGGGCGAAAGGAGTACATATCACTCATGACGGCCGGACCCGGGCGCGGTTGACTGGTCGTAGCTGAGACGTGGGGACGACTCAGCGGCCGCAGCGCTAGGGGACAGCCACTGCGGCGATGTCCATCCCCCCGGCCCCGACGTCCTGAGCGGAGACCTTGGAGGCCGGGGGATGGAGTACGAAGCCCCCCGTCGAACGGCGAGCCCCCTGAGTCTCGCGCCGACCTCGAGGCGAGACCCGGACCGCAGGGCCGCAACCCAGTGAGATCACGGATGCGCACGCCTCGCCCGATCTCGCAGAGTGGCTCGTTGTACCCAGCAACGGCCAGGAGACCTCATGGAACCGCCCCGTCCGCGCCGCCCTCCACAGCGGGTGGCAGGCCCCGCGCGTCCCGACGCGGAGCGGGGCCGCGGGACGCGCGGTCGCACAAACCTTGGGGTGCCTCCCCAACGCGAAGGACGCGGTCGGAAGCCGAGCATCGATGACAGGTGCCCGACGGACTCCAGAACACGCTCCGCGCCCTCCGATGCTTGGGGAATCACCATGGCCTCACCCGCGTATCCCACCCTCCACACCGCGTACGACCCCTCGGGGCCCGACGAACTCCTGCCGACCGGCCCGCCCGCACTGGTGGGCCGCGACCGTGAGCTGCGTACGGCACTGCACGTGCTGCGGTCCGCCGGAGGGCCCGCCGGAGTCCTGATCGTCGGCGCGCCCGGCGTCGGCAAGACCCGTCTCGGGGAGGAGATCGTCACCGCCCTGTCCGCCCCTCTCGAAGCGGAGGAGGGAGGCCCACCCGGTCGGTCCGGCCCCGGTGGCTCGGTGCGGCCCGTCCAGAGGCTGGCCCCGGCGGCGGTGACCAGGAGTGTGCGGCCCCTGCTGCGACCGGGGTCGGTCCGCCCCCGCACGCTGTGGATCGACGACGCGCATCTGCTGTCCGCGCAGGCCGCCGAATGCCTGGGCGAGCTGTCCCACCGGCGTGAGCACAAGATCCTGCTCGCGATGACCAGCGACCAGGGGCCTTCGCGGCTGCAGTCGCTGTGGAAGGACCAGCGGCTCACCCGCCTCGAGCTAGGTCCGCTGGACGTCTTGTCCACACGGCGCCTGACGAGCGCGCTGTTCGGTGACCGGCTCGCGCAGCCGGGAGTCGTGCGGCTGGCCGCCATGTCGGACGGCAATCCCCTGCTGCTGCGGGAACTCGCCCGGGCCGCGTTCGAGCGGCACCTGATCGTCTCCGAGGGCCCGCTGTGGCGGCTCGGCAGCGGCCTGCCGGTGTCGAACGCGTTGCGGGAACTGGTCGCCCGGCAGCTCGGCGGGCTCTCCGAGGACGCCCGCCGGGCAGTGGAGCTCATCGCGCTCGCCGAGCCGGCTCGTCTCGACGTACTGGAAGGGCTCGTGTCCGCGGACACCCTCCTGGACCTGGAGGACGCCGGAGTGGTCCGCGTCTCCGACCCCGGGACCGAGCCGGCGCCGGGCGCCGCCCGTTCGGTGGCCGTCGCCCACCCCTATGTCGGGCACGTGCTGCGCCAGGATCTCGGCCCGTTGCGGCGCAGGCACTACCTGCGACGCTGGACGCGCGAAGTTCCGAGGGCGGACCTGACGCCTGCCGAGCGCGTCCGCCTCGCCCAGTGGCACCTGGACGCGGGTGACCTCCCCGAGCACGACCTGCTGTGGGACGGTGTGCGGTGCGCCCTGCACGACCATGACGCCGTGGCGGCGATACGGCTGTCCGCGGCCGCGTGGGACGGCCACCCCACCGCCTGGGCCGCCGAACTGCACGCGCGCGCCCTCTTCGCCGGTGGCGCCTTCGAGGATCTGCACGCCTTCGTCGAGAAGGTGACGGTCGAGCACCCCGACCACCTCCACCGCCTCGTGCCGATCCAGGCCCGTACCCTGCTCTTCGAGGGCCGGCAGGATCACGCGGACGCCGTCGCCTCGCAGCTGACCGGCACGCAGCTCTCGGGGTTCGCCGCCTTGTCCGCGGCCTTCCGGGGACGCTTCGCCGAGGCGCTGGGCCACGCTCGCGAGGTACTGAACGACCCCGCTTCACCCTGCCGTGCCGAGTCCGCCCTGCTCGCGATCGGCTCCCTGGGGCGGATGGGCCGCCCGCACGACGCACTGGAACTCTACGAGGAACTCCGCGGGCACCAACCCGGCGGCGACGCCTGCTGCTTCTTCGAGGCGGACGCCATGGAGGAGGCACACGCACTCGCCCAGCTGTACGCCGGGCGACTGGACGAGGCCGAGGGCATCCTGCGGCGCGAATACCGTACGGCCGTCCGGTGCAACCGCGTCGGCGTCGACGCCCGGCGGGGCCTGACCCTCGGCGTGGTCCTCCTCGAACGCGGCCGTATCCGCGAGGCGTTGTCCTACTTCTCCTTCACCCCGGCCTACCAAGTGGCGTGGCGGCCCTGGCACGTCAGGGCCGCCATCCACGCCACGATCGCGGCGCACTGCCTGTCGGCGGTCCAGCAGGAAGGCCTGGCCGCCTTGCCGGACGACGCCGGGCAGGGGCCGTACGCCGCCGAACTCGCCGTCGCCCGCGCCTGGCAGGCCCACCGGCGCGGCGAGCAGGAGCAGGCCACGATCCTGCTGCGCACGGCCGTGGACGCGGCACTGGAGGCAGGCAGTCACGGCGACGCCGTCGTCGTCCTGCACGAGATGGCCCGGCTCGGCCTGCCGGCGCATCCCGCCGTCGGCGAGGAACTGCCCGTGCAGGGGACGTACCTGCGGAGTCGGCTGCACTACGCGCGGGCGGTGCACTCCGGTGACGCCAAGCTGCTCGGTCAGGTCTGCCGGGCCCTGGCCCACGCGGGGGCGGACCTGTACGCGGCGGAGGGGTACGCCGAACTCGCCCGGTTGCAGCGGCGGGCCGGGAGGAACCGCGCGGCCACCGCCTCCACGGTTCAGGCTCGCTCGCTGCTGCGGCAGTGCGGCGAGGTGAGCACGCCGGCGCTGCACTTCCTCGGCGACCCGGCCGGCTTGTCGGAGCGGGAGCGGACGGTGGCGCGGCTGGCGGCACAGGGGCACACCGACAAGGAGATCGCCCACCTGCTGGTGGTGTCGCCGCGCACCGTCAGCAACACCCTGTACCGCGTCTACCAGAAGGTCGGCGCCTCCGACCGCAGGCACCTGCGCCGGCTGTTGTCGCTGTGAACAAGACCAAGGAGTCCAGCACCGTGTCCGACCTGGAGATCACCTACCGGGGAACCGTCTACCCATGGCACTGCGACCACATGGGGCACATGAACGTCATGTGGTACGTCGGGAAGTTCGACGAGGCCACCTGGCAGCTCTTCGCCGGCATCGGTCTGACCCCGGCCCTCCTGCGGAGGCTGCAGCGCGGGATGGTCGCCGTGGATCAGCGGATCTCCTACCGGCGCGAGGTGCGGGCGGGCGAGGTGATCGTGGTCCGCTCCGGGGTGCTGTCCACCGGCACGTCGTCCCTGCGGTTCTGTCACGTGATGGAGGACGCCGTCAGCGGCGAGGTGTGCGCGGTCACGGCCGTGACCGGCGTGCACTTCGACACGCAGGCCCGGCAGGCGGTGCCGCTGGCCGCGGAGCACGTGGCGGCCGCCCGCGCACGGATCACCGACTTCGAACCGGGCCTGTGACGCCGTAGGCCCGCAGCACGCTCCGCGGCGAGCGGCCGCCCGATTCCGGCCCACCCCGCCTACCGGCTGCCGGCCGTCGCCGACACCCTTTCCCGCCCGCGGCATGCGGCACATCACGTCCGCGCCCGCGCCGCGTCCGCACCAACCCCGCACGAGAGGCACCCGCATGGCTCCGAAGACAGCCCCGCACGACCCGGACGTCGGGTCCTGGACTACCGACCTCGTCCGGCAGGTCACCCGGGACTTCCTGGCCGGGCACGACCCGACGACCACCACCGCGACCGACTTCCTGCTCGCCAGGTACGACGCCGGGCTGGCCTGGGTGCACTTCCCGCCCGGCTGGGGCGGCCTGGGAGCTCCCCGGGCCCTGCAGGCCGTCGTGGACGCCGAGTTGGAGGCCGCCGGAGCCGTCACCGGTACCCCCGGACATGCCGTCATCGGCCACGGGATGGCGGCACCGGTGCTGCTCGCCTGGGGCAGCACCGAGCAGAAACGGCGGTTTCTGCGCCCCCTGTTCGCCCGCCAGGAACTGTGGTGCCAGTTGTTCAGCGAACCGGGTGCCGGCTCCGACCTGGCGGCCCTGGCGACCCGGGCCGTGCGCGACCCCGGCACCGGTGACTGGGTCGTCGACGGACAGAAGGTGTGGACCTCCCACGCCCATGAGGCACGCTGGGGCCTCCTGGTCGCCCGCACCGATCCAGCGCTGCCCAAGCACCAAGGACTCACCTACTTCGTGGTCGACATGACCGCGGCCGGGGTCGAGGTGCGTCCGCTGCGGCAGGCCACCGGCGAGGCCGAGTTCAACGAGGTCTTCCTGACGGGGGTGCGGATCCCCGACACCCAGCGCATCGGGGGCGTCGGGGACGGCTGGAAGGTCGCCGACGCCACGCTCATGAACGAACGGATCGCCATCGGCGCCGACGCCCTGCCACGCGAGGGCGGCATGATCGGAGCCGTGGCGGAGCTCTGGCGCCACCGGCCCGAGCTGCGCACCCCCGGGCTGCACCAGGCTTTGCTGCGGCACTGGGTGGACGCGGAGGCACTTCGGCTGACCGCGGAGCGGCTGCGCCGCCACCTCGCCGCCGGACGGCCCGGACCCGAAGGGGCCGCCGCCAAGATCACCTACGCCCGCCTGAACCAGGAGCTGTCCGGACTCGCCCTGGAACTGCTCGGTGCGGAAGGGCTCCGTTACGACGACTGGTCCTTCCGCAGGCCTGACCCCGACCAGGATCCTCTGCAGCGCTGTTTCGGCTACCTCTACCTGCGCTGCAAGGGCAACTCCATCGAGGGCGGCACCACGGAGGTGCTGCGCAACATCATCGCCGAGCGCGTTCTCGGCCTCCCCCAGGACATCAGAACGGACAAGGACATGCCGTGGAAGGACCTTCCCAGGTGAGCGCCGACCGCGCGGCCGGCGCCGTGACAGACCTCCCCTACAGCGACGTCGAGGAAGAACTGCGGTCGCAGCTGCAGAAGTTGCTGCGCCAGAGGTACTCCGGTGACGGACTCGTCGGCCGAGTGGAGACCGAAGAGGCACACGACACCGGGCTGTGGCGGGCACTGGCCGGTGAACTGGGCGTCGTGGGACTGGCCGTGCCCGAGGAACTGGGCGGCGCGGGCGCCACCTGGCGCGAGACCGCGCTGGTCCTGGAGGAGCTGGGAGCGGCCGTCGCGCCCGTGCCCTACCTCGGCCACAGCGTCGTGGCCACGGCCGCGCTCCTCGCGGCGGGCGACGTCGCTCTCCTGCCCGACATCGCTGCCGGACAGCGCATCGCCGCCCTCGCCGTCCCGTTCACGACCCTGCCGGACGGCGAACCATCCTGCTCGGTGAAGGCCGCCGACGGCACCGCGAGCGGCACCGTCACAGGCGTCGCCGACGCGTCGGCCGCCGACGTACTGCTCGTTCCCGCCGCCGGGCCGGCCGGTGCCCTGCTGCTGTCCGTCGACCTGGCCGGGGCCGGACGGTCGGTGCGCCGCACGCCCGTTGTTTCCCTGGACCTCACCCGTCCGCTTACCGACTTCGAACTGCGCGACGCGCCCTGCGCCGTCATCGCCACCGGAACAGCGGCACAGCGGGCGGTGCGCCAGGCCCTCGTCGCCGGAGCGGCGCTGCTGGCCTCCGAGCAGCTCGGAGTGGCCGAGTGGTGCCTGGCGACGACCGTGGCGTACGCGAAGCAACGGCACCAGTTCGCCCGGCCCATCGGCTCCTTCCAGGTCGTCAAGCACCGGCTGGCCGACCTGTGGATCCTGGTGACGCAGGCACGCGCGGTGGCCCGCAACGCCGCCGTCGCCCTGGCCGCCGACTCGGCCGACGCGCCGACCGAGGCGGCGCTGGCCCAGGCGTTCGTGTCCGAGGTGGTGGTGAAGGTGGCAGAGGAAGCGCTCCAACTGCACGGCGGAATCGGGTTCACCTGGGAGCACCCGATCCACCTGTACCTCAAGCGCGCCAAGAGCAGCTCCCTCGCGTTCGGCACGGCCGACCGGAACCGGGCCCTCTTGTCGGGTCTCGTCGATCTGCCCCCGGCGGTGGGCAGGGCCACGGTCTGAGCGGTCCCGCTGATGGACCCGGGCGCGGCCCCCTCCTCGCCGGAGGGGGCCGCGCTCGCGCTGCTGGCGCGTTCGGGCCCCGGGGAGCGGCGCCGGGCCGCCGCCCAGGTCGGTGGGATCACGCCAGGTCGGGTCCCGTCTCCCCGAGGAGCCCGCGGTCCAGGGCGCGGACGAGGTGGACCCGGCCGGGGCACCCGGTCTTGGCGTACACACGGCTCAGATGGCGCTCGACGGTCTTCACGCTGAGCGACAGGGCCTGTGCGATCTCCCGGTTGGACCGGCCGAGTTGCACGTAACGGGCGACCTGGATCTCCGTCGTGGTCAGCGGAGCGGAGGGGGAGGCCCGGTGGCGGGGCACCTTGAGGTCCCGGCGGCGCAGCTCCGCCCCGGCCCGTCGGCACCAGGGCAGCGCGCCGAGCCCGTGGAAGGTGTCGAGCGCTGTGCGCAGATGCCGTTCGGCGTCCGCCCCCGCCGCGCCGAGGGCCAGGTGGATCCTGCCGCGCAGCAGTGTCAGGTGGTGGCGGTCGGCGACCGCGAGCGCCTCGTGCAGGGCGGCCGGGTCCCCCGCGGCGCGGCCCTGCGCGAGACGCGCCTCGACGAAGCCCAGGTGGTCGTGGTCGTCGACGCCGTTCTCGCGGGCCTCGGCCAGAAGGGCAGCCACGGCGGCGGGGGAGGCGGTCTCGGCTTCGATCGAGGCCAGCTTCACCAGCAGCCGTCCCCGCAGACGGGCCGGCAGCGACGGTTGTGCGAGCCAGCGGGTCAGGCGGCGGCGCCCACTGTCCAGATCTCCCTGGACCAGGTCGATCTCCGAGTGGGCCCCGATCGCGGCGCTGGTCAGTGGAGGGTGGACGCGGTCGATGGAGTCCGCCGCCCTGCGTGCGGCGTCCCAGTTGCCCCGGTGGGCGTGGAGCGTCGCCTCGACCATCCGCAGCAGCCCCAGGTGCACCTGTGAGCCGGAGTGCTCCATGGACCGGGTCACCGCGGCGATGTCGGCGAACGCCTCGTCCCAGGCACCGGTGAGCGCGGCACGGTGCACCCGGGCGGCGGCGAGCCTGCCACGGAAGATGTTCCAGCCGCACGTCGTCAGCAGCGGCTCGGCCTCGGACAGCGCTTCCGCACAGGCCTCCGTGTCGCCCTGGAGGGACAGCAGCAGGCCAAGAGTGCTCAGAGCGTCAAGGCGGGCGGCCGCTGGGGCTTGTGACGCGGCGTCACGCAGTCGGCGGACGAGGGTGGCGAGGACGGGGTGGGGTGAGGACAGGTAGCGCACCGGCGCCAGGAACCCCAGCGCGGCGATGCGGTCGGTCACGGCTGCCGAGGCCAACCGCGCCTCCGCCACGTCCGCCGTGCTCACCGCCCGCCGCACCTGCCCCGTCATCAACTGGACATGGGCCGCCTGCGCGGTGAGCACGACACTGTCGTCGGCTGCTCGCGCCGCGTCCACGAACGCGGCCGCCTCCCCCATCGCCGCGTGCTCGATGAGTGCCCCGGCGACGACAGCGCTGAGCCGGGCACCGCGCCCGGCACCTCCGCACGCCGCCCCGGAGGCCGAACTGCCCGTGCGCACCGCCTCGATGACCTGTCCGTCGACCAGCTGGGCGAGCGTCAGCCGGGTGACGAGGTCGGCGCGGAGCGGATGGTCGGACGGGGCGAGGTGCAAAGCCCTGTGGTACCAGGCGGCGGCGTCGGCGGGAGCGTGCGGCAACGCCCGTCCGGCCGCCGCGGCCAGGATCGCGACGGCCCGCGTGTCGCCGTGGTCCGCCGACGCGGCCACGTGCACCGGGAGGTCCGCCTGCGCATGCGGGTGGTCCAGCATCCAGTCGGCGGCGAGGGCATGTGCCCGGCGCCGCGCCGCGGGCCCCAGCTGCCGGTACAGGGCGTCGCGCACCAAGGGCTGGGCGAAGGCGTGCTCGCCCGGGGCGCCGGTGTGCAGCACCCCCTCGACGACCAGGGCGTCGAAGCCCGCTTCCGCCCTGTCGTGGGGCAGTTGGGCGATACGGGCCAGCAGGTCCGTCCCGTCCGTGGGCACGGTCCGCAGCACGGCGGCCGCTCGGGCCACCCGTAGGGTGCCGGAGGCGGTGCCCACCAGGCGACGGACGACCCGCTCGCAGCCGTCCTCGTCCAGGGCGGGCTCGGCGGGGTCCGATGGCCAGGGCCCGGGCACTTGTTGTGGGCCTCCGCTCTGCGCGAGCCGACTGGCCGACTCCACGACGAGGAACGGATTGCCGCCGGTCCTGCCGTGCAGGCGGGCGGCCAGTGCGGGGGACGGCGGCGCACGCAGCACGTCGGCCGCCAGGTCCGCGACCGCCTCGACATCCAGCGGCGTCAGCTCGACGACCCGCAGTGTCGCCGGCGTCTCGAACGTGTCGAGGAAGGCGGAGAGCGGGCGGCCCGAGGCCCGGGGACTGCGCTGCGCTGCCAGGACGACGAGGGGATGACGTGCCGGGGACCGGGCGAGGCGGGCGAGGAGCGTGAGGGTGTGGGGGTCGGCGTGCGTGAGATCGTCCACGGCGAGCACCGTCGGCGCCCCGTCACGCAGGTGGCGCAGCAGCCGCGCCGAGGTGACCGTGACGCCACGGTGATCGCCCCCCTCGGCCGCGGCGGCCAGACAGGCGACCAGCTCAGCCGCGGGGGTCCGTACGGCTTCGGGGCCGGTGAGGCGGACGGTGGCCAGCGTCCCGTAGGCCGTCGGGCAGTGGCTGTCCAGCGGTGTGGCGCGGAGCCGGACGACATGCCAGGGCGAGGCGAGAGTGTCCAGCACGTGCCGTGCGAGGCATGACTTGCCGATGCCGGCGGGGCCGCGGAGCAGGACCGCTCCGCCGCCACCGGACACGGCACCCGACAGCGCGTCCACGAGGACGCGGGTCTCCGCTTCGCGTCCTCGCGGCGGGCGCGGCGCACGGCTCGTCATCGTGGTGTCTCCTTTGCCAGTGGTGGCGCGGCCGGTCCGCGCCGGGTCCGGGTCCTGGCGGTCCGGCAGGCCGGGGCGCGTGCCGTCATGAGGTCACTCGAAGAGGGCCGGGTCGGCGTAGTACAGCTGGGTGAGATCGGCGCGCGAGGCGATGCCGAGCTTCGGGAAGACCTTGTAGAGGTGGTACTCGACCGTGCGCCGGCTCAGGAACAGCTGATCGGCGATCTCCTTGTTCGGGTGCCCTTGGGCGGCCAGTCGGGCGATGCGCAGCTCCTGCGGGGTCAGTACGGCGGACGTGCCCTGCCGCCGGGTCGTCTCGCCCGTGGCCCGCAGCTCCCGCCGTGCCCGCTCCGCCCACGGCGTCATCTGCAGGCGCTCCAGCGAGTCCGCCGCGCTGCGCAGCCGGCGCCGGGCGTGCACCCTCTTGCGGGCCCTGCGCAGCCGTTCGCCGAAGTAGAGCTCGGTTCTCGCCTGTTCCATCGGCACTCGGCCGCTGTGCAGCGCCAGCGCCTCTTCGTACCGGGCGATCGCCTCGTCGTCGTCCTCGGCGAGCAGCGCCCGCGAACGAGCCAGCAGAGCGGGCACCTCGCCGGTCGCGGAGCCGTCCTGCCAGAACTCCAGAGAGCGCATCGCGTCCCGCGCGGAGTCGGTGTCCCCCGCGCGTACGGCGGCCTCGATGCGATCGGGCAACGACTGCATGGTCACCATGGGGTGACCGGTGCCCGCCTCCGGAGTGGCGAGCAGGTTCAGCAGGCCCAGCGCCTCGTCGAACTCGCCGCGCGTCAGGGCGAGTACGGCGAGGGCGTGGCGGGCCGTGGCCACCGCCAGGCCGATCCGGCGGCCGAGGGCGGTACTCAGCGCGGCCTCGGCAGCCTCCCGGCACGCGGGCTCGTCGCCGCGCAGGGCGTGCAGCAGCGCCAGACGCGCTCGGTGCACGGCCGCCAGGTTCTCCTGACCTGACTCCCGGGCCAGCAGCAGTCCCCGCTCGGCCAGTTCGGCGGCCTCAGCCGTGCGGCCCGCGATCATCTCCAGTACGACGACGAGGTCCAGGTGTCCGGGCTGTGCCCCCACGTGCTCGGACGCTCTGGCCCGGTCGCTTACCCTCGCGTACAGCGCCAGGGCCTGGGGGAACTCCCCGAGGTAGAGAGCGCCGGTTCCCGCCCAGGCCACCAGCGTCGGGTCGTCCAGGACCAGCGCCTCGCGTATGCCCTCGCCGAGCAGCGCGCGGGCGTCGGCGATCTCCCCCTTGACCGCTGATCCCATGCCGGTGAGCAACAGGTGGGTGCAGCGAACGGCAGGAGTACCGGAGTACAGGTGGCCCGCTGCGGCGCCCAGTTCGTGAAACCGGTCCAGATCGCCCGCGTGCGAGGCCGCTTCCGCTGCCTGCAACAGACAGCGCGCGGCGGCCTCCGCGTCGGAGGCCGCCAGGCAGTCCGCCGCCCGCGACAGCACGCTGAACGCGTCCGTGATCACCCCGCCGCGCAGGTGCAGCGTCCCACGCAGCTGAAGCAGGCGACCGAGCACGTCGGGTTCGCGCACGAGGAGTTCCGCCTCGGAGATCAGTTCCCGGGTCTGGCGGGTCAGGCCGGCCTCCCAGGCCGAGCGGGCCGTCTCGTACAACCGTCTGGCTCGCGTGTCGGCGTCCGGGGTGAGCCGGGCCGCGCGGTCCAGCAGGGCGCCCGCCTCGGTGTGGTGGCCGCGGGCGCGGGCGTGCTGGGCGGCGTCCGCGAGTTCGGCGGCCACCTCCTCGTCGGGCCCCACGGCGGCCGCCGCGAGATGCCGCGCCCGTCGGCCGTCGCGGGCCTGGGGCAGCAGGACGTCGGCGAGTGCCGTGTGCGCGCGGCGGCGTTCGGCGGCGGGGGAGCGGCTGTGCACGGCGGCCCGCACCACGGGGTGGCGGAAGGTGATGTGCCGGGCGTCCAGGTCGATGATCCCGGCCTCCTCGGCCGCGTCGAGGCAGTCCGGGGAGAGACCCAGCCGGGTGGTCGCGGTGATGACGGCGGGCAGGTCCCCGTGTTCCTCCGCGGCGGCCACCAGAAGGCCGAGCCGGGTCGCGGCCGGCAGGGTGTGCACGCGGTCCAGGAAGGCGCGTTCCACCCCCTCACCCAGGGGCAGTGGAACGGGTAGGGGTTCGCGCCCGCGCAGGTGTTCCGCGGACAGGGCGGTGCCCAGGTCGGCCAGGGTCAGCGGGTTCCCGCCTGTGCGGCGTACCAGTTCCGCTGCCACGGCCGGATCGACGGCGGTGCCCGCACGGTCGGTGAGGAGGGCGCGGGCGGCGACCTCGTCGAGTCCAGGCAGTCGGAGCCGGGGGAGGGCGGGGTCGGCCAGCGGGTCCGGAGCCGTGTCGCGCTGTGCCATCAGCAGGACGATGCCCTGCCCGTGGAGCCGACGGGCCACGAAGAGCAGGACATCCAGCGTGGGGCGGTCCAGCCAGTGGGCGTCGTCGACGGCACACAGCAGCCCGGTGCCGACGGCGGCCTCCGTCAACAGCGACAGCGCGGCCGTGGACACGAGGTAGACCTCGCTCCGGCGCCCCGCCCCCGGATGCAGCACCTCGTGGAGTGCGGTGGCCTGGGCGTCGGGAAGCGCCGCCAGCCGGTCCTGCAGCGGATGCAGCAACTGGTGCAGGCCCGCGAAGGGGTAGGCGGACTCCGAGGGCGCGCCGCGCCCCTGGAGCACGGTCAACCCCAGGGCGGCGGCGCGGTGCCGGGCGTGGGCCAGCAGCACGCTGCGGCCCGCGCCCGGCTCGCCGTGCAGCAGCAGCTGGTCACTGCGCTCGGCGGTGGCCCGGGTCAGCATGCGGTCGATAGCTGCCAGCTCGGCGACGCGGCCGTGGGGTGGGGGTGGTGCGTGGATGGTGCTCGCCTCCGTCGACGACGGCCACCGGTGGAGGGGGCGGGCGGTTCGGGCCCGGGTCGGTGACCGGCGGCGGTGCAGGCAGCCTAGGTCGGACCGGGCCCGAGTCAGGCCTCCGGTGGCTCGGCAGGGCCCCTGACCGGGTGCGGTTGAGTAGGAATCACTCACCTGCGGTCAGGTGGGGCCGGGGTGTGGCCGGGCGATGTACAGGCGCAGAGCCGGGTTGGGGGCGGGCACACCCCGGCTGTGGGGCCGTGGACGGCGCTTCACTCACCCTTGCGCACAACCCGGTCGTGAGGGCGCCCCGGGGCGGCTTCCGTGCTCACCGCCGGGGCGCCCCGGATGGGTCACTCGTAGGTGTCCCCGCGCTCCGCCGTCGCCACCAGCGAGGCCGGCGGTTCGAACCGCTCGCCGTAGCGGGCGGCGAGTTCGCGCGCCCGGGCCACGAAGCCGCTCGGGCCGCCCGCGTACTGGTTGATGTACTGCAGGACGCCTCCGGTCCAGGCGGGGAAGCCGATGCCGATGACGGAGCCCACATTGGCGTCAGCGACGGACCGCAGGACGCCCTCGTCGAGGCAGCGCACCGACTCCAGGGCCTCCACGAACAACATGCGCTCGACCATGTCGGTGAAGGGAACGTCGACGGAGGGCGAGACGAAGGCCTCGGTGAGGCCCGGCCACAGGCGTTCGCGTCGGCCGTCGACGTAGTCGTAGAAGCCGGCTCCCGCCAGGCGGCCCGGTCGGCCGAACTCGTCCACCATGCGGTCCACGACCTCGAAGGCCGGGTGGTGCACCCAGGTACGGCCCTCGGCCTCGAAGGCGGCCCGGGTCTCCGCGCGTGCCTTCTGCGCCAGCTTCATGTTCAGCTCGTCGGTCAGCGCGAGCGGCGCGGTGGGGTAGCCCGCCTGGAGGCCGGCCTGCTCGACGGAGGCCGGGGCCACCCCTTCGGCGACCATGTTCACGGCCTCGTTGAGGAAGGTGCCGATGACCCGGCTGGTGAAGAATCCGCGGGCGTCTCCGACGACGATGGGCGTCTTGCCGATCCGCTGGGCGAGGTCGAACGCCTTGGCGAGGGTCTCGTCGCTGGTCTTCTCGCCGACGATGATCTCCAGCAGGGCCATCTTGTCGACGGGGGAGAAGAAGTGGAGTCCGATGAAGTCCTCGGGACGTTCGACGCTTTCGGCGAGTCCGGTGATGGGCAGGGTGGAGGTGTTCGAGCCCAGTACGGCGTCGGGCGCGACGACCGGTTCGATCTCGGCGAACACCTTCTTCTTCAGCTCGGTGTTCTCGAACACGGCCTCGATGACGAGGTCCGCGCCCGCGGCGTCCTCGACGCTGTCGGTGGCGGTGATGCGGGAGAGCACCTCGTCGCGCTGCTCGGGCGTGAGCTTGCGGCGGGAGACGGCCGCGTCGAGGAGCTTGCGGGAGTAGTCCTTGCCGCGCGCGGCGGCCTCCGTGCTGACGTCCCTGAGGGTGACGTCGATACCGGCCTTGGCGCACACGTAGGCGATGCCGGCGCCCATCATCCCGGCGCCCAGGACGACGGCCTTGCGCACCGTGTGCCGCGGGTGGCCGGCGGGCCGGCTGCCGCCCCGGGCGATCTGCTGGGCGTCGAAGTGGAACGCCTTGATCATGTTCGACGAGATCTGGCCGCAGGCCACCTCGGCGAAGTACCGGCTCTCGATCCGGAAGGCCGTGTCGATGTCGACCTGCGTGCCCTCCGTGGCGGCGGCCACGATGCGGTGCGGGGCGATCATCGGTGTGCCGCGGCCCTTGGTGCGTACCGTCGCCGTGAGGGGTGCGACCACGGTGGAGTTGAAGGTGTGGGACTTCGCGGTGCCGCCGGGGATGCGGTACCCCTCGGTGTCCCACGGCTGCACCGCGAGGGGATGCTCGGCGATGTACGTCCTGGCCCGCAGCATGAGGGTCTCGGGCGAGTCGGCCAGTTCGTCGACCAGCCCGTGTGCCAGCGCGTCGCCGGGTGTGAACTGCCGTCCGGCCAGCAGGACTTCGGACAGGGCCTTGTGCAGGCCCATCATGCGGACGGTCCTGGTGACTCCGCCGGCTCCGGGCAGGAGGCCCAGGGTCACCTCGGGAAGGCCGATGCGCGTGTCGGGTGTGTCCAGGGCGACCCGGTGGTGACACGCCAGGGCGATCTCGTAACCGCCGCCCAGCGCTGCGCCGTTGATCGCGGCGACGACGGGCCGACCGAGTCGTTCGAGCCTGCGCAGCAGGCCCTTGAGCCGGTCGGTGGCCGCGGCCATCTCCGCGGCCCGCTCAGGTGCCGTCCGGCGCAGCTGGGTCAGGTCACCACCCGCGAAGAAGCTGCGCTTGGCGGAGGTGAGGACGACGCCCGCGATGCTCTCGCGTTCGGCTTCCAGCCGGTCGACGGTCGCCGTCAGGGAGTCGCGGAACGTGTCGTTCATGATGTTCGCGGAACCCGCGGGATCGTCCATGGTCAGAACGACGACGCGGTCCTCGTCCTGCTCCCAGCGGATCATGGTGTCAGTCATGCGAGGGGTCCTGTTCGCTTGCGGTGCACGGGTGAGGGGGAGGGGGGCGGCGCGCCGGTCACAGTCGCTCGATGACGGTGGCGATGCCCATGCCGCCGCCGATGCAGAGCGTGACCAGGGCGCGCCGGGCCTGGCGGCGCTCGAGTTCGTCCAGGACGGTGCCGACGAGCATGGCGCCGGTGGCGCCCATCGGGTGGCCCATGGCGATCGCGCCGCCGTTGACGTTGACCTTGTCCATCGGCAGCTCGAGTTCCTTGACGAACTTCAACACCACGGAGGCGAAAGCCTCGTTGAGTTCGAAGAGGTCGATGTCGTCGGTGGTCAGCCCGGCCATGTCCAGCACCTTGCGGGCGGCCGGCGCGGGCCCGGTCAGCATGATCACCGGATCGGCGCCGGTCAGCGCGGCGGCGACCACCCGCGCACGCGGGGTGAGGCCGTAGCGGGCACCGATCTCCTCGCTGCCGAGCAGCACGAGGGCCGCGCCGTCGACGATGCCGGAGGAGTTACCGGCGGTGTGCACATGGTCGACGCGCTCCAGCCAGTGGTACTTCTGCAGGGCGATGCCGTCGAAGAGCCGGCCCAACGAGACGAACGACGGCGGGAGTGCGCCGAGCCCCTCCAGGGTCGTGGGGCGGACGAGTTCGTCGTGGTCCAGCATCGGTACACCGCGGTCGACGACGGGGACCACGGACTTGGTGAAGTAGCCGCCCTCCCAGGCCGCGGCAGCGCGCTGCTGGGACATGAGCGCGTAGGCGTCCACGTCGTCCCGGGTGAAGCCCTCGACGGTGGCGATGAGGTCGGCGCCGATGCCCTGCGGCACCATCTGCGCCGCGGTGGTGGTGTCGGGGTCGAAGGCGACGGGGCCGCCGTCGGACCCCATGGGAACGCGGGACATGGACTCCACGCCGCCGGCGATGATCAGGTGGTCCCAGCCCGAACGCAGGCGCGCGGCGGCGGTGTTGACGGCCTCCAGTCCCGAGGAGCAGTAGCGGTTGAGCTGCATGCCGCAGACCGTGTCGGGCAGTCCGGCGGCGAGCGCCGCCGTCTTGCCGAGGTTGCCGCCCTGGTCGCCGAGCGGCATGACCGAGCCGAGGACGATGTCGTCGATGGCGGCGGGGTCGAGGCCGGGGTGGCGGCGGCGGAGTTCGTCGATGAGTCCGGTGAGCAGTGTGATCGGCTTGGTGCCGTGCAGAGCGCCGATGTGCTTGCCGCGTCCGCGGGGTGTGCGGATCGCGTCGTAGATGAATGCCTCGGTGGTCACGGTGAGTCCTTCGGTCGAGTGGTGGTGAGCAGGACGAGTCGGACCCGGGCGCGGATGTCCGTACTCGGGTCGCTGCGCGAGGGTGGAACGGTCGGGACCGCTCGGCCGGGCGTCAGACCTCGTCGGCCCGGGCCGGGTCGGCGGCGGCCACGACGCCGGCGGCCAGGAGCGCTTCGACGTCGTCGACGGAGTAGCCCGCCTGCGTGAGCACGGCCCAGGTGTCCTCGCCGGGGCGGGCGGCGCGGGTCGGAGGGGAGCACGGGGTGTCCTGGAAGCGGGGTGCCGGCGCGGGCTGGAGAACGCCGTCGGATTCCACGAAGCTGCCACGTCGCGCGTACTGCGGGTGATGTGGTGCCTCGTCGAGGGTGAGCACCGGCGCGAAGCAGGCGTCGACGCCCTGGAACGCCTCGCACCACTCGTCGAGCGTGCGGCGGCGGACCGCCTCGGCGACGAGCTTTTTGCGCTCCGGCCAGGTGTCGGTGCCGATGTCCTCCATCAGGGCGTCGGCGTCGAGGCCGAGCGTGTCGTACAGGGCGTGCCGGAACTGGTGCTCGATGGCTCCCACCGCGATGTGGCGTCCGTCCGCCGTCTCGTAGGTGTCGTAGAAATCAGCGCCGCCGTCGAGCCAGTTGGTTCCCGGGTCCGCCGACCACAGGCCCTGCTGTCGCATGCTGTAGAAGATGCTCAGGAGCTGGGCGGCGCCGTCGATCATGGCGGCGTCCACCACCTGGCCGCGTCGGGTGGTATCGCGGGCGAGAAGGGCCGCGAGGACGCCCACGGCCAGCAGCATCCCGCCGCCGCCGAAGTCCGCGACGAGGTTGAGCGGTACGACCGGGCCGCCACCGGGGCGTCCGATCGCGGCCAACGCGCCGGACAGCGCGGTGTAGTTGATGTCGTGTCCGGCGACCTGGGCCCACGGGCCGTCCTGGCCCCAGCCGGTCATACGGCCGTACGCCAGCCGGGGGTTGCGGGCGTGGCAGTCCTCGGGGCCCAGCCCGAGGCGTTCCATGACGCCGGGGCGGAATCCCTCGATCAGCACGTCCGCGTCCTCGACCAGCCGCAGGACCACGGACGCGCCCTGCGGTGACTTCAGGTCGACGGCCACCGAGCGTCGGCTGCGCCGCAGGGTGACGTCGTGGAAGGACCGTCCCACCTCCGAAGGCCGGTCGACACGGACGACCGAAGCGCCCAGATCGGCCAGGACCGTCGCACAGAACGGTCCCGGCCCCTGCGCGCCGATCTCGACCACTTTCAGGCCTGACAACGGGCCCATGCTTGTTCGCCTCCTTGTCCGCACACCGCCGTGCCGGGCACCGGCCGCGCGGAACACGGCGCGGCCGGTGCCCGCCCTCGGTGCACGGGCACGGAGGGGCCGGAGGCGTGGGGGTTGCGTTGAGAAATGGCGTAGGAGGAACACGGGGGCTCTGGCCCACCCGCGACCTCGTCGCGACCTGGAGTCCCCGCTACGGCCGGTGCGCGAAGGCACCGTCGGTGAGCAACTCCGCGGTGGGTGACCGCCCGGTCATGGGCGCCGCTGGCCAAAGTGTTAGCCGCGACCGGCGTTTGTGTCCAGCGCCGGTGATACGTGTTCGCGGTCACACGCCTACGGCAGGAGGCGGCATAGGGCGTCCGGAGCACGGCCCGCGCGGTCCGGTGCCCGGGTGAACCACGGACCAGTACTCCTACGGATGCGGCCGGCGGGGACCACGCCGTTGGATGGCCCGAACGTCGGCGGTGCCGCCCGGGTGACGGCGGTTCCACCGGCGCAGACGTGAAGGTTGGCTCCCCATTTCCGCAAGCCGGTCGGCATGCGCGGTATCGCCGCGGTTCCGTCCGGCCACTGCCCCCAGGAGGTTTCCCATGTCCTCATCCGCTGGTCGCGTCGCCGTGGTGACGGGCGCCGCCCGTGGAATCGGCGCGGCGACCGCTGTCCGTCTGGCGGCCGACGGCATGGCCGTGGCCGTCCTGGACCTCGACGACCAGGCCTGCCTGCCGGTCGTCGACGCCGTCAAGGCGGCGGGCGGCAAGGCGCTCCCCGTGGCCTGCGACGTCCGTGACGGCGACCGGGTCGCGGCGGCGGTCGCCCGCATCGCCGAGGAACTCGGCCCGCCCACCGTGCTGGTCAACAACGCCGGAGTGCTCCGCGACAACCTGCTGTTCAAGATGGCCGACGAGGACTGGGACACCGTGATGGACGTGCATCTGCGGGGTGCTTTCCTGATGACCCGGGCGGTCCAGGCTCACATGACGCGGGAGGACTGGGGACGGATCGTCAACCTCTCCTCGATCTCCGCGCTCGGCAACCGTGGCCAGGTCAACTACTCGGCCGCCAAGGCCGGTCTGCAGGGCTTCACCAAGACCCTGGCCGTCGAGCTCGGCAAGTTCGGGATCACGGCCAACGCCGTCGGACCGGGTTTCGTCGTCACCGAGATGACCCGCGCGACGGCACAGCGGATGGGCGTGCCCTTCGAGACCCTGAAGCAGCGCATGGCCGAGGAGATCCCGGTGCGCCGCGTAGGCGTCCCCGAGGACATCGCCCACGTGGTGTCGTTTCTCGCGAGCGAGCAGGCCGGCTATGTCTCGGGTCAGGTCGTGTACGTGTCGGGCGGCCCACAGGCATGAGCCCGGCAGTCCGGGGCCGTGTCCCGGTACCGGCCCGGCTCCCCTTCCCGTCCGGAGAGGCGCCGGTTGCCCTCCTCTGCGATCCACCACCCGTGCCGCGGCACACCGCCGTGGACCCGGCGCAGGTTTCGAAGCCGCCGCAGCGGCGCTCCCCGCCCGACCCGACCGGAGGTGTCCCGTGACCGAGAAGCACACCCCAGCCAGTCGCCCCCCGTCCATCGCGCACCTCTTCCTGTCCAGAGTGCGGGAGCACCCCGACAACGAGGCGTACCGTTTCCCCGCGCCGCACGCCGATCCCGTCGGCTGGTCCTCGCTGACCTGGGGGCAGGCCGGTGCCCGCACCCGGCGGATCTCCGCCGGCCTGATGTCGCTGGGCGTGCGAGCGGAGGACCGCGTCGCGATCGCCTCGGGCACGCGGGTGGAATGGTTCCTGATCGACCTCGGGATCATGTGCGCCGGCGCGGCGACCACCACCGTGTACCCCACGACGGACGCGGACGAGATGGCCTACATCCTCGCCGACTCCGGCAGCCGGGTCGTCTTCGCAGAGGACGCCGGACAGCTCGCCAAGCTGACCGACCAGCGCGAGCGGCTGAAGGACGTCGTCGCAGTCGTCGTCCTGGACGCACCCGCGGACGGCTTCGGTGTCGGTTCTCCCGGCCGCGAAGTGCTGTCGCTGGCCCAGTTGGAGGAGCGCGGAGAGAAGCAACTGCTCGGCGACCCGGACTGCGTGGAGCGCACGGTCGCGGCCATCGATCGCGAGCACCTGGCCACGCTGATCTACACCTCAGGCACCACGGGCCGCCCCAAGGGCGTACGGCTCGTCCACGACTGCTGGGTCTTCCAGGCCGGGCTGACCGCCGAGGCGGCACTGCTGACGGCTGACGATCTCGACTACGTGTGGCTGCCGCTGGCGCACGCCTTCGGCAAGAGCCTGCTGTGCGCCCAGGTCGCGGCGGGGCATCCGCTGGCCGTTGACGGGCGGCTCGACCGCATCGGCGAGAACCTCAAGGTCCTGCGGCCGACGGTGATGTCCTCGGTACCGAGGGTCTTCGAGAAGATCTACAACGGCCTGGTGGCTGACGCCCGTTCGCGGGGCCGTCTCGCCGAACGGACCTTCCGCTGGGCGGCCTCGGTCGCCCGTGAGTACGCGGCGACGGCGCAGGCGCTGGGCGTGGCCCGCGGGGCCGGCATGGAGACCGGGCGGGCGCTCGTCCCGTGGCGGCTGCGGGCCCGGCACGCTCTCGCCGACCGGCTGGTGTTGCGACGGGTGCGGGAGGTCTTCGGCGGCCGTCTGCGTGCCTGTACCTCGGGAGGCGCTCCGCTCGCACGCGACATCAGCCGCTTCTTCAGCGGCGCGGGCGTGCCCATCCTCGAAGGCTACGGGCTCACCGAGAGCGCGGCGGGAACGTCGTTCGCCGTGCTTGAGTACCGCATCGGCACCGTGGGCGTCCCGCACCCGGGCACGGAGCTCCGCATCGCCGACAACGGCGAAGTACTGCTGAGAGGCCCGCACATCATGCGCGGCTACCACAACCTGCCCGAACGGACCGCCGAAGTCCTCGAGCCCGACGGCTGGTTCCACACCGGGGATCTCGGCGAGCTGACCCACGACGGCTACCTGCGCATCACCGGCCGGATCAAGGAGCTGATCAAGACGTCGGGCGGCAAGTACGTGGCCCCCGTCGAGATCGAGAGCCGTTTCAAGGGTGCCTGCCCCTATGTCAGCCACATCGTGGTGATCGGCGACAACCGAAACTTCTGCTCCGCCCTGATCACCCTCGACCAGCCGACGATCATGGAATGGGCCCGGACCAGCGGCCTGGCGGGTCTGTCGTACGCGGAGGTGTGCACCTCCGCCGCGGTCGACCGTCTCATCGGCGGCTACGTGGACCAGGTCAACGCCAGGCTCCAACGCTGGCAGACCCTCAAGAAGTTCGCCGTGCTGCCCCGCGATCTCTCGCTGGAGCGCGGCGAGGTCACCCCCAGCCTGAAGGTGCGGCGCAAGGAGGTCGAGTCGTCCTTCGCCGACGTCATCGACGCGATGTACGAGGGCTCCCGTATGCGCTGACGTCTCCTGCCGCGGCCAGGAACCCACCATGGAAAGAAGGAGAAATCTTATGCACCGTACGGTGTTCACCGACGACCACGAGGCGTTCCGGTCCGTCCTGCGTGACTTCATCGCGCGGGAGGTGTCGCCGGTGTTCCCGGAGTGGCTGAAGCAGGGCCACCCGCCCCGGGACTTCTACCGCCGGCTCGGCGAACTGGGCGTGCTCGGCATCCAGGTTCCACAGGAGTACGGCGGAGCCGGTGAGGCGAGCCTGAAGTACTCGATGGTCGTCAGCGAGGAACTGACCCGGGCGGCCGTCAGTTTCGGCACCGCGCCCCTGCACACCAACCTCATCCTGCCGTATCTGCTGGCGTACTGTTCCGACGAGCAGAAGAAGCGCTGGCTGCCCGCGTTCGCCGGCGGCGAGATGATGACGGCCATCGCCATGACCGAGCCGGGCACGGGCTCGGACCTGGCGGGCATCAGGACCACGGCCCGGCTGACGGAGGACGGCACCCACTACGTCCTCAACGGCACCAAGACCTTCATCACGGGCGGAGTCCTGGCCGACCGGGTCCTGGTGGTGTGCCGCACCTCCGCACCTGCCGACGGTGACCGGCGCGGCGGCCTGACCATCCTGTGCGTCGACGCGCGCAGCGAGGGCTACGCCGTCGGGCGTGAGCTGGAGAAGATGGGACTGAAGACGTCCGACACCGCGGAACTGTCGTTCACCGACGTCCTGGTGCCGGTGGAGGACCGGCTCGGTGAGGAGGGCCGGGCCTTCGAGTACCTGACGCACAACCTGCCGCAGGAGCGGCTGACCATCGCCATCGACTCGTGCGCCATGGCCGCGGGCGCCCTGCGCCAGGCCGTGGACTACGTACGGAACCGGACGGTCTTCGGCCGGCCGGTCGCGTCCTTCCAGAACACCAAGTTCGTCCTCGCCGAGTGCGACACGGACCTGGAAGCGATGCAGGCCATGGTGGACCGGGCGGTGGACCTGCACGACGAGCGGGCTCTCAGCGCCACCGACGCCGCCAAGGTGAAGCTGTTCTGCACCGAGACCGCGAGCCGGGTGATCGACAAGTGCCTGCAGCTGCACGGGGGCTACGGCTTCATGGCGGAATATCCGATCTCCAGCTACTACACCGACATCCGGGTGTCCCGTATCTATGGAGGCACCAGCGAGGTGATGAAGATGATCGTGTCCAAGTCATTGGGCGTCTAGTCGCGAAGGCGATGGGCAGGCCCCCGCTCCTCGGCGGTGGGCCGTCGCACCTCGAAGTGGAAGCATCCGTATTCCAGTGCCCTGACGTGCACGAGCACCACGTCCGGGTCGCTGAAGGCATCGTCGAAGGCTGCGTTGAATCCCGCGGTGGTGTCGGCCGGAATCTCCAGAAGGCGTCCACCGGCGATATGGCCCCGGGCGTCGTAACGGCGCACGGTACGCAGGGCGCCCGGCCGGTCGAAGGGGTAGTTCTCGCTGGGAGTGAACCCGCCGCAGTCATCGGCGTGGATGAAGACGGGGCCCTGTTCGTCGTACGCGCCCGGCAGCGCACCCCGGTCGGCGGCCCAGCGTCGCAACGGGGCGTACGAGACCAGGGAAATGCGCTCGCCGGCCCTGATGGGTCGCAGGCAGCAACGCAGCGGGGAGCCCGCGTCCTCGGGGGTCGCGACGTACGGGGCGCAGGGACGGCCTGCGTCGTCGGCAACCCGCAGTTCCTTGAGGGCGGCTGTGTCAATGGGGAGCACGGTGTACCTGGTCATGGGCCCATGCTGGTTCGACGCAGGTGTGTTCGCTGGCGGGAAACGGACGTGACGTTGGTGCGGGCTCACGCGGAAGGCCGACTGTCACACTTGCCGAACGCAGGCCCACTGCTGGAAGTGGTCGCCGGGCCACCGCTCATGAGCCTCCCGGACGAGGGCCGGTGGTCTGCCAGGGCCACCGGCCTGTCGCGTGCTGCTGGACGCGTCGCAGGGCTCCCCGTCGGTCAGTTGAGCGCGGAGTCGCCCAGGTACGCACTCGCCAGGAGTGCCCGGTTGTCCCTGAGATAGCGTGCTCCGCCCTCCATCACCACGTCTCCGTGACTGAGGACGTATCCGCGGTCGGCCACCTCCAACGCCATGTGGACATGTTGCTCCACGAGGAGCACCGCCATGTTCCGCCGCACGCACATGTGCCGCAGCACGGACAGCAGCCTTTGGGCGATCTTCGGGGCCAGCCCCAGACTCATCTCGTCCACCATCAGCAGGACGGGGTCCGCGACCAAGGCGCGGCACACCGCGAGCATCTGCTGCTCGCCCCCGGACAGCAGTCCGCACGGGCGGTTCATCAGCCGCCCGAGTTCGGGAAAGTGTTCGTCGACCACTTCGGAGGTGCGCCGTCGCAGGGCGGCACCGTCGGCCGGGGCCCGGCCCCGGGTGAGCCGGAGGTGCTCGGCCACCGTCAGACCGGGAAAGAGTCCACGGTCCTCCGGAACGTATGCCACCCCCTGTCGTGCCAGCCGGTGCGGAGCCCGTCCCGGCGGGGCGTTCAGTACACGCACGTCGCCCTGGACGGGAGGCAGGAGACCGGCGAGGGTCATGAGCGTGGTGGTCTTGCCCGCGCCGTTCGGTCCGAGCAGCGCGACGATCTCCCCGCGGTCCACCCGGAGATCCAGGTCGCGCACCACGGCCAGGCCGCCGTGCCCCGCGGCCAGTGCGGAGGTCCGGACGACACTCGTGCCGGCGTCCTGGAACACCCGGGTGAAGGCGTTGTCTTCGGTCATGTCGGCTGCTCCGTCCCGGCGCCCGCCCCCAGATAGGCGGCGACCACTCTGTCGTCCCTGCGGATGCTCTCCGGCGTGCCGCGGGCGATCACGGTCCCGAAGTCCAGTACGTAGATCTCGTCGCACACGTCCAACACCAAGCCCATGTCGTGGTCGATCAACAGGACGCCCGTGCCGTCGGCGGCGATGTCGCGGATGCGGAGCCCGAGCGCCCGGCTCTCGTCGGTGTCGAGTCCGGCGGCCGGTTCGTCCATGAGCAGGACCTTCGGCTCCGGGGCGAGGGCGCGGGCGACGCCGAGCAACTTGCGTTGACCCAGCGACAGTTCGCGTGGATAGGCATCGGCGGCCTCCGGTATCCCGGCGCGCTTCAGGGCCGCCTCCACCTTGCCGTCCAGGGACGCGCGCCTGGGGCGGACGAGGTCGAGCAGGACCGAGGCCGGGGTCAGCCGTCCGGCCGCCACCTGCACGTTCTCACGGACCGTCAGGTCGGCGAACAGCTCCAGTGACTGCCAGGTGCGCGCCAGGCCGGCGCGGGCCCGCCGGTGTGCGGGCCAGCCGTCGGCGCGGTCGCCGTCGAGGTACAGGCGGCCGCTGCTGGGGGTGAACCCGGTGACGGCGTCGACGAAGCTGGTCTTACCGGCTCCGTTGGGGCCGATGAGGCCCACGACCCGCCCGCGGGCGAGGCGCAGGCTGACGTCGTCGACGGCCCGGACGCCGCCGTAGTGGACCACCAGGTTCTCGGTGGCGAGCAGGATGTCCTCAGTGGGCACGGGTTTCCTCCTGGACGGTCGGCGCTGTCTCGGCCCGCGCGGGCGGCGGACACTGCTTGGGGCCGCCCCGCACACGGCTCTCGAGCCACCGCATGGCCGCCTTCGTGTCGGCCCCTGCCCTGACGGCGATTCCGTCGGGGTTCAGCACGGCGGTCAGGACGAGCCCGATGCCGGACACGAGCACGTAGTACTCGCCGAGGTCGATACTGCGGTCGAAGAACACGTACGCGAGGCCTGACGGGGCCAGCAGACCGGCCACCATCGCGCCCGCGATGCTGGTGATGCCCCCCAGGTAGGCGAACGCCAGGAAGGACAGTCCGGCTAGCACGCTGAAGGAGTCGGCGGACAGCTGCCCCCGGCTGTAGCCGATCAGGCAGCCGCCCACGCCCGCGAGGAACGACGCCAGGGCGAAGGCCACGAGCTTGGTGGCCGCCACGTCGATGCCGGCCGCGGCGGCGGCCCGCTCGTTGGAGCGTACGGCGAGGAAGGCGCGGCCGGTGGCGCTGCGGGCCAGGTTGCCGACCCCGACGGCGGCCAGCATCAGCACGGTGAGCACCATCGCGGCGAAGGGCAGGCGGACGAGCTCGGTGCCTTCGCGGACGCCGAGGTCGAGGCCGAACAACGTGGCGTCCTCGATGAGTTCGCCTCCTGGAGCGGACAGATGGGGGTTGCGGAAGACCAGGCGCTCGATGGTGACCGCACCCGCCAGCGTGACGAGGGCCAGTTGCGCGCCGCGAATGCGCAGGGCCGGGAGCCCCACCAGTACCCCCAGGAGCGCGGCCACGGCTCCGGCGGCCAGCAGGGACAGCGGGAAGGGCAGGCCCGCGTCGGTGGAGAACTTGGACAGGGTGAAGCCGGACGCACCGGCGAACGCGGCCTGCGCCAGGGAGATCTGACCGATCAGTCCGGTGAGTACCACCAGGGAGAGCGCGATCACGGCCATGATCATGGAGCTGACGACCCCGAACCGGTAACTCCCTGCGGTGACCGTCAGCAGGGCCAGGCCCAGCGCCGTCCACATGAGGATCGTCGCGGCCCGCATCCGGGGCACCCGGACCGGCGGGAGGGCGGCCGTCTCGACGCCGCCCCGGCCGGGCAGGCGGCGTCCCAGCAGGAACAGGCACACCACGATGACCACGAACGGCAGCGCGTCGGCCGCTCCCGTGCCCGCCCAGGACGGCCACCATTCCTTGGTGCCCAGGTAGGTGACACCGGACTGGAATGCGCCGAGCGCGAGACCGGCCGTACAGGCCGTACCGAGGGAGCGCAGCCGGGCGATGAGCGCGACGGCCAGCGCGGGGACGACGTAGAGGGTGTAGTTGACCGGGTTGAGGCCCGTGACCGGGGCGGCGAGGATGGTCACGATCCCCGTCACCGCGCCGACCAGGCCCCAGGTCACCGCTGCCAGCAGGTCGGGCGAGTAGCCGAACAGCGAGGCCGCGGTCTCGTTCTCCGACGCGGCGCGCGTCGCCAGCCCGGTGCGGGTGAAGCGGAAGTACGCCCACAGGACCGCCGCCGCCAGCGCGGCGACGGCCGCGAGGTAGAGGCGGTCACGGGAGAAGGTGACGTCTCCCCACGTCACCGCCGTGTTGGGCAGGATGGGGGCCACGGTCCGGGGCTGGGAGGTGAACCTGAGCACCACGAGAGCCTGCGTGGCCAGCATGATGCCGATGGTGGCGACCACCTTGGCCAGTTGAGGCGCGGCGCGCAGCGGCCTGAAGACCAGGAAGTGGGCGCTCACGCCGAGTGCCGTCGAGGTGAGCAGACTGACGGTGACCGCGGCGGCGAGCCCGTCGTCGACGGGCACCGACCCGACGGGCAGCACGAGGCGCCCCGTCTTGCGGATCTCGTCGTAGACGTACACGCCCCACATCGCCATCGCGCCCTGCGCGAAGTTGAGGATGCCGGTGCCCTTGTGGACGGCGACCAGCCCTGTCGCCAGGGCGGCGTAGGCGGTGCCCACGCCGAGCCCGACGACCAGCATGCTGAGGTAGGCGTTCATGGTGAGGTCCCTGGGCCGGCCCGCTCAGCCGGCGGAGCCGGCGGCGCCTGCGTCGACGCCCACGAATCCGTCGGAGACGAGCTTCACGCTGCCGTCGGGCTGGTTCTCGTAGAGCAGCACGGAGTTGCCGCAGTTGCTCTGGCCCGGCCAGGCGCTGCCGTCACAGTCGATGGTCGGCCCCATGAAGGAGTCGAAACGGACGGTCTTCTTGATGGCCGCCAGGGCCTGCTTGCCCTCCGCATGTGCGGGGTCCTTGCCGAGGATGCGCGCGAGGTTGACGACGTCGGCGAAGCCGGCCTGGGCGAGGATGTTCTCGGCCTTGCTCTCCTGCCCCGCCTCCTTCATCGCGGAGACGTAGGTGTCGATCTCCTTCTGCTTGGCGGGCGGCGCGTCGTCCCGGGCGTCCACACGCCACATGTCGGTGTACGTCATGAGACCGGCGGCGTTCTCGGTGCCGAGGGCCTTGGCGACGGCTCCGGAGCACGCGCCCCCGAAGACCTTGCCCGGGTAGCCGCCGGCGCGCAGTGCGCCGAGCAGTGCCACGCACTGGTCGTCGGTGAAGATCGGGCCGCCCACCAGGTCGGGCTTGCCGGCGGCGGCCGAGGCGGCCAGGGAGCTCCAGTCGGGATTGGCGATGTCGTAGTGGAGTGTCTTCTGCCGCATGCCCAGGCCCTGCGCCGTGGGCTCGAGCACCTGGCCGGTGATCGTCTTGCTCCACTTCACGTCGGGCATGAGGAAGGTGAAGGACTCGATGTCCTGGCTCGCGAAGAACGTGAGGGGAGCGGCGAGGCCGGCGGGGGCGGCGGCGCCGAAGAACATGGCGTTCTTCTCGGTCTGCTGCGCCGGACCGTCGGCGCCGTGTCCCACGATCGGGATTCCGGCGGACCGCAGGACCGGGAGCATCGCGTCGCCGCTCGGGTCGATGCCGCTGAGCACGAGGCCGACCTTCTCCTCGGCCATCTTGTTGGCGCAGTCCACCGACTTCTCGGGGGAGCCGTCCACGTCGCAGCGCACGAGTTCCACCGGCCTGCCGCCGACGCCGTCAAGGTGTCCGTTGACGTACGCGACACCGGCTTCCGCGCCGATGCGGGCCTCGGGCAGCGACAGCGTGCCGCCCTCGAGGTTGACCCATCCGATTCTCAGTGGCTTGCCGCCGGGACCGGACGCCGCGCCCTTCCCGACGCTTCTGTCGCCTCCGTCGTCGGCGCAGGCCGTCATCGTCAGGGCAAAGACGGCCACGGCGGTGGTGCACATCAGGGGCCTGCGCAAGGTCAACCTCCTGGGCGGGGGATCGTCGTCGATCCGTGTCGGGTTCTTCCGGCGCCCTTGGGGCAGCCGGTCCGCGGACGGTGGTGTCCGGGGCGGGGAGCGGTGGCCGGTGTGGCGCGTGTTGCGCGCGGTCCGTGTCGTCGGCGCGCTCGGCTGCCGCCGTGTCCGGGGTGGGTGCCGCTCCGGTTTCGACAGCGTGCGGGATGGCGGCGCCTGGCCATAGGCGGGTTTTCCCTCGCAATGAGCGAGCGGGGTCCGCGGCCGGGACGAGGCAGGCTGTGGGGGGTGCGGCCAGGGGTGGGCGAGGACGAACAGGGAGCCCCTCAGACCGGAGTGGGGGTGACGCACGAGGCTCGTAGGGGGCGGCGGTCGGACGCACGGCTCCACGACGGTCGGGTGCCATGGCGCGGGTGGTCCGGCTCGCTCACGGGCGGGGTCCCACCGACTGGGGCGCCGTCGTCCAGGAGGCCCGGAGAGCGAGGGTCTGGAAGTCCGGCGGCAGGACCGCCCGGATGGTCACCGACCCGGTCGACCGTCCCTGTCTCGCTCGGGGCACGGGGACGGTCCCGCCTCTCGCCCTCGCTCCCTCGGCGGAGGACGGAGGCGGCAAGACCTGGATACCCGAGGAGCAGCGGACGTGTCGGCCCCGCCCTGCCCGGGCGCGGGAGCGGCGACATTCACCCCGATCGGCATCGCGGGCGGCCTCAACCCGCGTATCCACCTCGTGGAGAACCTCCGGGCCGACGTACAGGGCATGACCGGGACCACGATCGGTCTTCCGGTCGGCAGACCTGGCCGTCGGCCCCCGAAAGCGTTCAGGCGGAGCGCGCGGGTGGCTCCAGTGCTTCGTCGAGGCCGGCCGCGCGTACGGGCCGGAACTCCACGGCCACCACCCCGTCGACGGCGCGGCACAGTGTCTCCAGCACGGGGACCGTGGCCCGGGAGGAGAGGCGGCCGCTGAGCACGACATGGCCGTGGGTCACGTCCACCTGCACGGCCGAGGGAGCCTCGCCCAGCTCCTTGACGAGGACCTCCTCCACGATCTCCCGGCGGATCGCCTGGTCCGTCCGCAGGAACACCCGCAGCAGGTCGCTCCTGCTCACCACGCCGATGAGGCGGCCGTCCTCGTCGACGACGAGGAGTCGCTTGACTCCGTGCGATGCCATCATCCGGGCCGCGTCGACCACGCTCCAGTCCTCCTGGGCACACAGCGGTGGTGACGTCATCAGTCCGGCGGCGTCGGTGGCCCGGGCCTTGGCCGGCCCGGCGAGGCCCACGTCCGCTTCGGTGGCGTCGTCCTGCCCGCTGCGCATCTTGTGCAGGAGGTCGGCCTCGGACACCACCCCCACCGGGCGGTCCTGGCCGTCCACGACGGGAACCGCCGTGATGTCGTACTCCTGCAACAGATGGGCGATCTCCTTGAACGGCGTACCGCCCTGGACCCGCACGACCGCGTCGCTCATCAGGTCGCGCACCTTCAGGTGGTTCATCGGGACATCCCTTTCTCTCACCACCGTTGTAGAAGCAAGCGTCCAGTGATGCCTCGGTGATTCCCCCGACCTGCCACCCCGAACTTAGCCGGATCGGGGTCTGGACCTCATAAAGCCCGCGAAGGACCGGGCCGGCCGGCGGCGAGGTCCAGGACGCGGCCGTCAGCGACGCGGGAGCGCGACGTTCCCCCGAGTGTGTGCCTCCGGCACCCCCTCAGGGCCGCGGACAGTAGAGCACGCATTACTCAGGTGCCGCCCGCGCATCGGTGGAACCGTCGTGCTGCAGAACGGGAATCGAACGGGAGCTGGAGAACATGAGCGCGCACGGCGACGTCGACATGGGGCACACGGTCGCGGGATGGACCGGCACGGGCGTGGCGATCCTGGGAAGTGCCGTCGCGGGCGTCGGCATGTGCCTTGACTCGGCGGTTGTACTGGCAGGCGGGGTGGGTGTCGTGGTGCTCGCCGTACTCGTCACTTGGGTCCTGCATCTCACGGGATGGGGCAAGCCCAGCGGGCCGCGCCCCCGGGCCGAGTGGGACTGGCGGGTCAGAGACTCGATGGCCGGGCACCACAGCTGTCTCGGTTGCCGTATGGCGGGCCGTCGTCGACCCGGGCGGACGCCGGTCACGCAGCCCAAGGAGAAGCCCGCCCTGGCTGATGCCTGACCTCGGACGCTTGTCGGGCCGGTCGCACGCCGCCACCCCGCCAGGGGGGATGCCCCCTGGCGGGGTGGCGGCGTGCCACGACAGCCGGATGCCTGGTGCCCCCGCGACGGGACGTTCGGGCACCGCGCAACGGCCCGGAAATCCAGGGGGGTCCTCCCCGACGCCGGGGGGCGGGTGCCGACGGTCTGCTGAGCGGAGTGGCCGGCGCTCGAGTCCGCCACCCGATCCGCGTGCCGCATACGCGGACGGTGTGCCCGCACCCGCTGGGAGGAGAACTGCCCGTGTTCGGTCCCGAGGAGATGACCGCCGCTGCGTCCTGGGCCTATGCCGGTCTCGCTGTGGTGACCCTGCTGGACGTGTTCGTCCCCGTCCTGCCCGCCGAGACGTCCGTCATCACCGGCGGCGTGCTCGCTGCGGCGGGCCACGCCCATGTCGCCCTGGTCGTGGCGGTCGCCGTCGCCGGGGCGTGGACGGGCGACGCGCTCGCCTACCGGGCCGGACGGGCCGTAGGACGGCGCCGAGGCCGCCACCGGGTCGTCCGCCGCGAATCTGCCGCGCTGCGCCGCCTGCGGAACGCCCTGACCGTTCGGCAGGGACGCGTCTTCGTCGTCGCGCGCTTCGTCCCCGGAGGACGGACCGTCGTCAGTTTCGCGGCCGGCGCCATGCGGATCCCGGTGGGCCGCTTCCTGCGGCTCACGCTGCTCGCCTCCGTCCTGTGGGCGACCCTGGCCGCCACTCTCGGCTACGTGGGAGGCCAGGTGTTCGCCGACCGCCTCTGGTTGGCGGTGGTGGCGTCGAAGTCCACGGCGGCGGCGCTGCTGATGCTGTCGGAACTCGCGCGCAGGCTCCTGACCGCCTCGACGCGGAGGCGAGGCCGGTCGACCGGACCCCCGATCCGCTCGACTCCCGCACGGCCGCTGACCGGGGCCGTCGAAGAACAGTGCCTGCGCGCGCGGTAGGCCCGCGGCCCACCGGGCGGGCGCATGGGAACGCAACACGTGACCTTGAGCGGACATGCCGTTGGTCCGCGGCCCCCACCCCCAACGCTCGGGGCATGGGGGTGGGGGCCAGAACCATGGGGGGTGCGCTTGGGGGTTTCCTCGATGTCCGGGGGAGGGCCGAACGGTGGAGTGGGACGTGCAACATTCGGTCCCCGAGCCAGGGGGTGTGGGAAATGACCACCACCCAGTCCGCCACCACCCAGTCCACCAGCCAGCACTCCGTCAAGGACGAGGATCTGGTCTGGGCGCTGCCCCCCATGTGCGGTGTCCTCGGTGCCGCGTACACCTGGTACGTGCGGCCGGACCTGCGCTCGGCCGCGGCCGCCGCGCGGTTCGTCGAGCGCCTGCTCGGCCTGTGGCAGGTCGAGGACACCGTCGCCGCTGTGGCGGCTGTGGCGGCCGAGGAGTTGGTCTGCAGCGCCGTGCGGCACAGCGCGCCCCCGCTGATGCTCGAGCTCGCCCGCGGCCCGGGCGTCATCGCGCTGGCCGTGCGCTGCGCCTCTCCCGCCGCGGAGCCGCTGGAGCTGGCCGACTACGTGGAGCAGCACGGTCTCACGCTCGCCGACGCGCTGGTCGAGGACCTGTTCCTGGCCCCGGTCCCCGGTGAGGACGGCACGGCCGTGGTCGCCCGTGTGCGGGACCTGCCCGCGCGGCCGCCGACGGTGTCCTCCCGGGCCGGACAGCCGACCGAGGATGCCGGTACGGCGACGGGGACGCGGGACTCGATCGAGCCCACGCCCGCCCAGGCCCCCGCCGCGCTTTCCCTCGATCAGGTCGCCGCCGTCGCGGTCGGAGTCTGACAGGACGCGGGCCGCCGGCCCGCCGGACGCAGAAAGTGTCCCGGAGCCCGTCGAGGGCTCCGGGACACTTTCGCGCGGCCCGCTACCGCGAGGGGTGGTGCCGGTGCGGCGGCGGATACCAGCCGAGGACGGGTTCCATGGACCTCTGGAGAGCCCTGGCCGGTGCCGCGCGCAGGAGCCCGTCGCGCAGCGCCACAGCGCTCCGGGAGGACGTCTGGGCCATCCGGCCGATCTGCCGGGAGCGTCGTGCGATGCGCTGGGTACGGGGACGGCGCTGCATGTCGTAGACGAGCAGTCCGTCGCGGGCGGTGGCGCAGTCGGCGAGCACCACGGCATCCTCGAGGGCCTGGCAGGCCCCCTGCCCGAGGTTGGGGGTCATGGCATGGGCCGCGTCCCCGACGAGCGCGACGCGGCCAGTGACGTACGAGCGCAGCGGCGGCAGTTCGTGGATGTCGTGGTGGAGTACGGCGTGCTCGTCGGTGGCGTCCAGCAGTGCCGGGATCGGGTCGTGCCAGTCACCGAAGCGCCGCCGCAGTTCGGCCAGGCCGATGCGGGGTCCGTTCTCCGGGGCGTTCAGGGTGGCGAAGGCGTACACCCGCCCGTCGGGCAGGGGCGCGTAGCCGAAGCGCCTGCCGCGGCCCCAGGACTCGCCCCCGCCGTCGACAGCCACGGGGCGTGTGACCATGCGGCAGGTCGTGTAGCCGCTGTAGCGCGGGCGGGGCGCGCCGGGCCACAGAGCCTCGCGTACGGCGCTGCGGATGCCGTCCGCGCCGACGACCAGGTCGGCGGCCGACGAGCCTTCGGTATGGGCGACCCGGCCGTCCGGGGCCACGTGGCCGACCTCCACACCCGTCCGGATGACCCCGGCCGGCAGCGCGTCGGCGAGCACGGAGAGCAGTGACGCCCGGTGGATCATCACGGCTGGGCCCTGCTGGTTGTGGGGGTCGGTGACGTCCACCCGGGACAGCCACCGTCCGCCGCTGGTGCGTATGCCGGTCCCGGACTCGCTCAGCGCCTGGGCCCTGATCCGGTCGTCCAGGCCGAGTGCGGCCAGGGCGCGCAGCGCGTTGGGCCAGAGGGACAACCCGGCGCCCACCTCGGCGAGGCGGGGAGCGCGCTCCAGTACCTCGACGTGCCAGCCCCGGTTCAGCAGGGCGAGGGCGGTCGAGAGTCCGCCGATGCCTCCACCGACGACGATTGCCTTGCGTACGGTCATGATCTGCTCCTGTGCAGTGTGTTCAGGTACGGCAGGGGGGTGGGGTCCGCCGGTGGCCCGGCCACCTCTGAGGGGGACCGGACCAGCGGCGGACGCCGAGGAGGTGTCACCCGACGGGTACGAAGTCCTCGTCGGTGGGTTCGTCAGCCCGGCCGGGTTCGACGGGGCGCGGAACCTGGCGCGGCTCGGCCTGCGGGGCATGGCCTCCGCCCTCCAGGTCGATGTGCGGCAGGACGCGGTCGAGCCAGCGGGGCAGCTTCCAGGAGGAGTCGCCCATGAGCTTCATCAGCGCGGGCACCAGGACCAGCCGGACGACGAAGGCGTCCAGGGCCACGGCCAGGGAGAGCCCCAGTCCGAACATCTTGATGATCGGGTCGTCGCCGATGACGAAGCATCCGAAGACGGTGACCATGATGATCGCGGCGGCGCTGACCACCCGGCCGGTGTGTGCCACTCCCTCGACGACGGACGCGGCGGCGTTCTTGGTCCGGGCGTACTCCTCGCGGATTCGGCTGACGACGAAGACCTCGTAGTCCATTGACAGGCCGAACAGGATGGCGAACAGCATCATCGGCACGAAGCTGATGATCGGCACGGTGCCGTCCAGTCCGATGAGCTTGCTGCCGTGCCCGTTCTGGAACACGGTCACCACCGCTCCGTAGGACGCGAACACCGACAGCACGTTCAGGACGGCCGCCTTCACCGGCACCCAGACCGAGCGGAAGGCGAAGACCAGCAGCAGCAGCGAGATGCCCACCACGGCGCCGATGAACAGCACCAGGCGTTCGCTGATCCGCTCCGCCATGTCGATGTTGGCCGCGGTCGGGCCGGTGACATGGGCCTCCCCGCCACTGCCGGCCAGGGCGCCGGGCAGGACGTCCGCGCGGATGCGGTCGACCAGTTCGGTGGTGGCCTCGTCCTGCGGCGAGGTCTTCGGCACCGCGGTGACGATCGCGGTGGTGCCCTTCTCGTTGGGTACGGGCGCGCCGACGGTGGCGATGCCCGGGTCCCGCTTGATCGCTTCCACGACCTCCGCGCCGGTGTTCTGCAGGGTGACGCGGTCGGGGGTGCTCACCGAGATGGTCAGCGGGCCGTTGAAGCCGGGTCCGAAGGCCTCGGCGAGGTGGTCGTAGGCGACGCGCTGTGTGGTGTGCTCGTTCTTGGTGCCGTTGTCGGGCTGGCCCAGGCGCATGTCGAGCGCCGGGACGGCCAGCAGGCCCATCAGCACCAGCGAGGCCGCCACCGCCGTCTTCGGGCGGCGGGTGATCATGATCGCCCAGCGGCGCCAGAAGGCACTGCCGTTGGGTGCCGGGCGGACCTTGAGCAGCCGCAGCTTGTTGATGCGGTGACCGACCAGACCCAGCAGTGCGGGCAGCAGCGTGATGGCGGCGAGCACCATCACGGACACCACGACCGCCGAGGTGTAGCCGAAGGAACCCACGTAGGGGATGCCCACCAGTTGCAGCCCCATCAGCGCGATGACCACGGTGAATCCGGCGAAGATCAGCGCCTGCCCGGCGGTGGCCAGGGAGTGTCCCGCGGATTCCTCGGGGTCCATGCCGTTGTCGAGGTTGGTGCGGTGCCGGGTGACGAGGAACAGGGCGTAGTCGATGCCCACACCCAGGCCGATCATGGTGGCGACGGTGGGGGCGGCGGAGCCGATGGTCGTCACCTGCGAGAGCAGGATGTTGCCGCCGGTGCCCAGTGCCAGGCCCAGCAGGGCGGTGAGGATGGGCAGCCCCATCGCCACGAAGGTGCCGAAGGAGACCAGCAGGATCACCATGGCGGCGATCAGGCCGATCAGTTCGGACATCGATTCCTTCTCGGTGGAGTTGTCCACCAGGGCGCCCTCGTAGGAGAGCTCGACGCCCGCCTGCTCGGCGGAGGCGTTGGCCTCCTCCAGCGCCTCGAAGTCCTTCTCGTCGAGTTCGTCGATGGGGGCGGCGTACGTCACCGTCGTGTGGGCGGTCCGGCCGTCTCCGGACAGGGCCTTGGCTTCGGGAATCAACGGGTCGGGGGCGGCGACGACGTGGTCCAGGGTCTGGATGGTCCGGCTGGCCTCGGCCACGGCCGTACGGCGCTCGGGCGCGTCGAGACGGCCCTCGTCCGTGTGGTAGACCACGATCACCGACGTACCGGACGCCTCGGGGAACTCCTTCTGCAGGACTTCCTGGGCGCGAGTGGAGTCGCTGCCGGGAACCTTGAACTGGTCGATGTAGTCCGACCCTCCGCTCGCGCTGACGATTCCGAAGACCGCGCAGATGACCAGCAGCCAGCCCGTCAGGACGCGCCATGGGTGGCGCGCGCTGGAGCGTCCGAGTCGGTGGAGCAGAGATGACATGGTCTTGACCTCGGGAGTTGGGAGCAACTGACCCGTCCAGCGAACGCCACGCCTGGGGGTCGCAGCATGAGGGGAAAGCCCCTAGGGACACCCCAACGTTTCGGTGTGGCGCGGGCCCGCGGCGCAGGCGACGCGGGGCGGAGCCTGGGCCGTGGTCCTTCAGGCCGACCAGGCCCTGGTGCCGGGTCTGGAACTCGGGCGAACCGCCGATGACCATCTCGGGCGCGATGTCCTTGAGGTCCGCGAGG